>JABIYQ010000588.1 GCA_018702715.1 Desulfobacula sp.
ATATCCAACAGGCGATAAAATTGCCATTATCACAAATGCAGGTGGACCCGGTATTATTGCAACGGACATGAGCGAACAATCCGGGTTGAAGCTTGCAAACTTTTCCGATGAGACCATTAAAGAATTGAAAAAATATCTGCCGGCTACTGCCAATTTTTATAACCCCGTGGATATAATCGGAGATGCTGCAAAAGATCGGTATGAAAATACATTGGCCACTGTATTAAGTGATCGTGGTGTGGATGCGGCCTTGATTATCTTAACGCCACAATCCATGACCGATGCCATTGGTACGGCTGAAGCCATAGTTAATATTGCCAGGAACAGCCTTAAACCAATTGTATGTTCGTTTATGGGGGTCGTGGATGTATCTGATGGTGTCAACCTTTTACAAAAACATAAGATTCCAGTTTACCAGTTTCCGGAAAGTGCCGCCAGATCTTTAGGTGCATTAAGACAGGGCGTCAAATGGCTTTTCAGAAAAATTTTACCACAATATAAACTGACATATGATACTGCAAAAGCAAATAAGATCATTGAAACATATTTAAAAGAAGGTAAAACAGTCTTTACGGAACAGGATGGAAATGAACTGCTTAAGTGTTATGGATTCAACACTCTTTCCATGGCCTTGTCAAAAGATACAGCACAAGCCTGCCAAATTGCAGGCCAGATAGGTTATCCTGTTGTAATGAAGATTGCCTCTAAGGATATTCTGCATAAGACCGATGCCGGTGGTGTAGTGGTGGGGCTTGAGGATGGTGAAAGTGTGAAAAACGCCTTTGAAACAATCATGGAAAAAACAAAAGTCTATAATCCTGACGCAAAAATAGATGGAGTCCTGATTCAGAAGATGGCTCCAAAAGGAAAAGAAGTGATATTAGGGTTGTCAAAAGATCCCGTATTTGGGCATGCCGTCATGTTCGGGCTGGGTGGTATCTTTGTCGAGGTTTATAAAGATGTTGTATTCAGATTGTCACCCATGGGCAGAAACGTTGCAAGAAGAATGATTAAGACCATCAAGGGGTATCCAATCCTAAAAGGTTTGCGTGGAGAGAAAGCCTCAGACATTGAAACCATAGAAAAACATATTGTTGCGTTAAAAGCCATGGCAGATAATCATCCCATGATAAAAGAGCTGGATATTAATCCCTTGTTTGTACACGCGGAGGGAGAGGGTACAACTGTGGCCGATATTATTATTCGACTTGAAAATCAGGAGAGCTGATAATCCTTTTATATCCGGTTATAACAAAGGTGCCTGAAACAATTAAGGCCATGAAAGGGAAAAACAAAGTTGAAGCCTTAAGCCTTTTTGCCAGGGAAAGTGCCAAAGCCTCCGGTGTGAAATCAAAGCTTTTTGCAGATATGTTTGAGAAAGATGTTTTAGGAGTTCCCCTGCCGTCAAATAATATTTTTTGGTCTATTAGTCATAAACCCGATTTCGTAGCCGGGGTCGTCTCCGTACAAAAGGTCGGTATTGATATAGAGAAGATTAAGGATGTTTCTGATGCAGTATTTAAAAAAATTGTTGATGCAAAAGAAAGGGCGTGTTTCATAAGTCAGGACAAAACTATTGTTTTTTTCAGGGCATTTACAGCAAAAGAGGCTGTATTAAAAAAAACAGGTCATGGGATAAAAGGCTTGTCAAAAGCAAAGATAAAAATGGTTGTTGATGATAAAAATTTAGTGGTTCAGTATTTGGACAAAAAATATTTAGTTGAAAATATTTACTTTGACGGTTACCTTGCATCTATAACAAAGGATGATGTTGATGTTCAATGGACAATAAATTTATTTAAGGAGAAATAAAATGGCTAAGGGAAATGGTTTTATAATGAAAGATGACCCCTCAGGTACCAAAGGCCCTGTAAAAGTTGATTTTTCAAGTTTTATTCTGTCATTATATTCATCAGGTCTTGTCCAGCTTGGCAAGGTTGAAGATCCAATAACCGGGAAAAAAAATATCAATCTCGATCTTGCAAAGCATACCATTGAGATGATTGTTATGCTGGAAGAAAAAACAAAGGGTAATTTGACCCAGGAAGAAACTAAACTTCTTGAAGCATTACTAAATGAAATCAGGCTGGCTTTTGTTGAGGCAAAAGCTTGATAAAAAAGATTGCATCCTTTGCCAAGATAAATTTGTTTTTATATATTACCTCCAAACGTACGGATGGATATCATAACCTTTATTCTTTGATGACTCAGATTGATCTGTGTGATGACCTTTATATTGAGTTTGCTAAAAACGAATTATCAATTTGTTGTGATCATCCTGATGTTCCGGAAGATGAATCAAATCTTGCCTATAAAGCGGTTGTATTATTCCATCAGGCCATAAAAAATAAGACGGGTGAAAAAAAAGGTCTTTCAATTAAAATAATTAAAAGAATCCCGCCCGGAGGGGGATTAGGTGGTGGAAGCAGCAATGCTGCTGCCGTTTTGATGGCTTTAAACACTTATTACAAAACCCCATTGTCAAAAGCCGAACTTATGACAATGGGGGTAAAGCTGGGTGCGGATGTGCCCTTTTTTATTTTTGGGCATCCGGCAATTGCCAAAGGTATTGGAGAAAGGCTTGAAAAAGTAGCCGGTTTAAAATCCTATCATCTTGTTTTGTGCCACCCAGGGGTGGGCGCTTCAACAGTCAAAGTATATAAAAATATTGATTATAGATTGACATCAAACCAAAAAGATAATATAAAGATTGGTTTGAATGTACCGTTACGGGGACAGAATTTTGATGTGAGGGATCTATTGCACAATGATCTTGAAGAATCGGCGTGTAGGTTGTATCCTGATATCAAGAATACTAAAGAAGAGATGGCATTATTGCTGCAAAGAAAAGTCTATATGACGGGAAGCGGCGCTACTCTTTTTGCTCTTTTTTCAGACAGGGAATCTGCAAAGAAGGGATTTGAAAGGCTCTTAAAGGCTTGGGACAATAGCAAAAAAAGAGTATTCCTTTCCTCGTTTAATTCATAGTTGAAAGTTTAATGTACTGGGGCGTCGTCAAGTGGCAAGACACAGGGTTTTGATCCCTGCATTCAGAGGTTCGAATCCTCTCGCCCCAGCCATATTTTTATAACCGGATTTTTAATTTAAAAAGAGATTTGATATGAATGGCTTGTCAATTTTTGCTGGAAATTCAAATATCAACCTTGCAAACAGGATTTCGGAATACCTTGCAAAACCATTGGGACGATTAAAAGTCGACCGTTTCAGTGATGGAGAAACACAGGTTGAAATTCAAGAGAATGTCAGAAAACAGGAAATTTTTGTAATACAATCCACGTGTAAGCCTGTGAATGACAATCTTGTTGAGTTGTTGCTTCTGATCGATGCATTTAAAAGATCTTCCGCAAATAGAATTACTGCAGTTATTCCTTATTTCGGGTATTCACGGCAGGACAAAAAAGTATCTCCCAGGGTTCCCATTAGCGCCAAATTAATTGCAGATCTTCTTGAGAGCACTGGTGTTCACAGGGTGATAACAATGGATTTGCATGCTGGACAAATTCAAGGTTTTTTTAATTGTCCTGTGGATAACCTATATGCCGCTCCAATCATAATTGATGATATTAAAACACGTCATCCTGAAAATCTGGTTGTTGTGTCACCGGATGCCGGGGGTGTTGAAAGGGCAAGGGCTTATGCCAAACGACTGAATGCAAGCCTTGCCATCATTGATAAAAGAAGAAGTGCGCCAAATAAGGCAAAAGCCATGGCCATTATTGGGGATGTTGAAGATAAAACAGCGATTATCCTTGATGATATGGTTGATACTGCAGGAACATTGACAGAGGCAGCAAGTGTTATAGTTCAAAAGGGTGCAAAAGCGGTTCATGCGTATTGTACGCATCCCGTGCTTTCAGGGCCGGCTATTGATCGAATCAACAAATCATCTTTAAGTTCTCTTGTTGTAACAGATACCATCCCTCTATCGGAAGAAGCAAAACAATGTGAAAAGATTGAGACGCTATCCATCGCCAAACTGGTTGGTGAGGCGATTATGCGTAGTTACAGGGGTGATTCTGTAAACTCTCTATTTGTATAAATTAGGATATATTAGTTTTTAAGCATGCATGCATGCAGTTATGGAGGAAAAAACCTTGGAATTAATTGAATTAAGCGCAAAAACAAGAGAAACCAGCGGTAAAGGCGCTGCCAGAAAATTAAGACAAAAAAATGAGATACCTGCCATTGTCTACGGGGCAAAGAAAGATCCTGTAATGCTTTCCATTGACAACGTTGAATTTGTTAAAATCATTAGAAAACATGGTACAATGGGTCTTTTTTTCAATCTCAATATTGATGGAGATTCTGGAAAGAAAAAGAGTGTCATGCTCAAGGATATGCAGATGGACACGTTTTCTTTGAATTATCTGCATCTTGATTTGCATGAGATTGACATGGATGAAACGGTTACAATAAGTGTATCTGTGGAGACTATTGGTGAGAGCATAGGTGTTAAAGAAGGTGGACTGCTGCAGATTATTCGACGTGAGCTTGATGTGGTTTGTAAGCCTAGTGATGCACCGGAAACTATCCAGATTGATATCACCGACCTTGATGTGGGTGATGCCGTTCATGTGGAAGATATTGATATGGGCGAAAATGTTGAAATCCCCCATGAAGTTAATTTTACAATCATAACAATTGTCGCGCCGAGTGTAGAAGAAGTAGAAATTGAAGAAGAAGATGATATTCCAGAAGAAGGAGAAGCTGCGGCTGATTCTGCTGCTGAAGAAACGACGGAAGAGTAGCTCCATTGTAGATGTTGGATTCAAAATTTAAAATTATTGCGGGTCTGGGCAATCCAGGTAAAAATTATGCCCAGACCCGTCATAATATTGGTTTTTTAGCTATTGATGCCCTTGCTTCAAAATCCCGCCTTGCCATTGATAAAATCCGTTTTGATTCTGAATATGTAAAAACTAGGATTAAAGATCAGGACGTCTTTCTTGTAAAGCCTTTAACTTATATGAACAGAAGTGGGTTTCCCATCCATAAATTTGCTTCATATTATAAGGTTGGTATGGAAGATATCATTGTTGTCCATGATGATATGGATTTAGATTTCGGTAAAATTAAAATTGTTAAAAGCCGCGGGCATGGAGGGCATAACGGAGTGCGATCCATTGTTGAAGCATTTGGTAAGAAAGATTGTACACGTATTCGCGTGGGTGTCGGTCATCCGGGAGCGGGAAAAGATGTGACCGGGCATGTACTTGGCAGCTTTACTCCTGATGAAATAAAAATACTGGACCATTGTATCGACAAGGCCTCAGACGTCTGCCTTTATATTCTTGAATATGGTGCAATAGCTGCCATGAATTTTTTTAATACCAAAAAGACTTCAGACAAGTAAAAAATTCATTTGTCTTGGCGAAAATCCGGGTTGAAACTTACCAATATTTTGCACAAGATATTCTCTATACTTAAGTTCTCATACTTTGCCCATAAATTTATTTTGTTGACAATATTGTTAAAATATGGTCTTCTGTCCGATGATGGGTTAATTGTTTTCATAATAAAAAACGGGAGATCTAATGGCTGAAAAATTCACAAAAAGCAAGGAAAAAGAAGTGGTGTCTACTAAAAAAGAATTTTTCAAAGGCGATCTGGCAGTCTATCCTGCACACGGTGTTGGCTGCATTGAATCAATTGAGAGCAAGGAGATCAATGGGGATACCATGAATTTTTACATGATGAAGATCGTGGAAAACGGCATGGTGATTATGATTCCTACTTCAAATGTGGAATCAGTCGGATTGAGGGAAGTTATTCCTGAAACAGAGGTTCCTGAAGTCTACAAAGTTATGCTAGAAAAAGCACAGGGCGCTGATAACCAGACATGGAATAGAAGATACCGGGAATATATGGATAAAATTAAAACTGGGTCCATCTATGATGTTGCTGAGGTTTTCAGGGATCTTTTTCAGTTAAAACTTGAAAAAGATCTTTCTTTTGGTGAGCGTAAGCTTCTTGATACGGCTCAGAATTTATTGGTTCAAGAACTGTCCACTGCCAAGGATATTGATGAAAAGTCCATGATGCAGGAAATTGAGGATCTTTTCAACTAATTTTTCTTTAGAATTAAACAAATTTGAAAACCGGCGGACAATAAACAGTTCGTCGGTTTTTTTTATCATGAAAATAAATATTACGATAACTGAAAATCTAAAAGATACCCGCCTTGATACGGTAATTTCAACTTTTGACAAATCCTGTTCACGGAGTCTTGCCGTAAAACTCATAAATGCAAGCGCTATCCTTGTTAATAATGAAAAAAAGAAACCCGGGTGTAAGCTAAAACCAAATGACGTTATAACGGGAATTATTCCTGATTTAGATTGTGATATTCTAGTGAAACCTGAAAATATCCATCTGGATATTCTTTTTGAAGATGAGCATATTATTGTGATCAATAAAACGGCGGGGATGGTTGTCCATCCAGCTGCCGGGAATTTGTCCGGAACCCTTGTGAATGCATTGTTATTTCATGAACCAAAGATAAAAGGTGTGGGACAAGACCCTTCTCGATCCGGTATAGTTCACAGACTGGATAAAGATACCAGTGGATTAATGGTTGTTGCGAAAACAAAGACGGCTTTAGATTTTTTACAAAAAGAATTCAAATATCGAAGGGTGGAAAAAATTTATCTTGCCCTGATTACCGGCAATATATCAGGGGACCAGGGGGAAATAAACCTTCCCATAGGCCGGCATCCAGTGAAAAGAAAAATAATGGCTATAAACCATAAAGATGGGAAAACTGCCAGAACCTGCTGGAAAATTAAAAAACGATTTAAGACGGCCTGTCTTGTTGAGGCTGTTTTAAAAACCGGGAGAACCCATCAAATAAGAGTTCATTTTTATGCCATTGATTATCCCTTGATTGGAGATTTAGTTTATCAACCCAGAAGATATCGAAAAAAAAAGAGGTTAGCTCAAAGACAAATGCTTCATTCCCGGCAACTTGCTTTCCGGCATCCCTATTCCGGTAAAAAAATGTTATTTGAGGCAGGCCTGCCTGAAGATTTTATAAAAACAATGTCGCAGCTTGAATCCTTAAAATGAAAAAAAGGGAATATGTCAAAAAAACACTACCCTAAAATGCACACGGCCGAGCATCTGCTTAACCAGGCAATGGTAAGTAAATTTGGATGTAACAGATGTTTTAGCGCCCATATCAATAAAAAAAAGTCAAAATGCGATTATCATTTTGAGCGTGATTTGACTTCGCTTGAAATCATTGAACTCAATGAAAACATTAATCGTCAGATAGAAAATGATCTGCCTATAATTATAAAAATGGTGTCCAAAGAGGATGCCCAAAGGCGATATAAAATAGACCGGGTCCCTGATCAAGACGCCTTGCAACAAATCAGGATTGTCAGTATCGGTGATTATGATGCCTGCCCGTGCATCGGGTTACATGTCAATTCAACCGGCGAGATCGGGCAGTTTAAAATTACAACAACAGGGTTTGAAGGCGGAGTTCTTAGGATAAGGATCAAGCTTTTATAATTTTTTTATACTTTCCTTGACAAAAAGCAACTTCTTATCTATTTATGCGCCTATGGGTATATTATAGACCCACATTATCCTGCCCGGGAGCATTGGGTCACTATACTATTAATTTTAAAGGTGAAGAGTAATGGGATTGCAACGACGTTTTGAGCAAGGCAGAAGCTGACTAAGGCTTTATTGCCGCAATTTGCAGATGACGTCACCCAGGCCTTGGAAAGCTGTGATTTGACTTTGGAGGGGAAAGCCGCGCTTTCGAGTGGGGATGCGCTTTGAAGGAAAAAATCATATCGAGAAACCGGGCAAAGCCTTAATGACTTGGATTAACTGAATACTTGAGCAGAAGAAATGGTAAAGTAAGGAGGCGTAATGGAAGAACGTTTAGGAAAAATCTTATCGTGCTATGAAGGTAAAAATATTGAATTGATTCCGATTTTACAACAAGTTCAAAGTGAGTTTGGCTACCTTCCGGAAGAGACAATGCGTAAAGTTGCGAAATTTGTTGTAGTACCTGAAAGTAAAGTCTATGCAGTGGCCACTTTTTATGAACAATTCAGATTCACACCCATGGGGAAAAATAAGGTGACGGTTTGCAGAGGTACAGCCTGCCATGTTCGTGGAGCCGAGCGTATTCTTGAAGAAATCGAAAAAAAATTGGATATAAAAGAAGGGGAAACTACCGGCGACCTGTCATACACTTTGGAAACAGCTGCATGTATTGGATGCTGTGCATTGGCGCCCTGTGTAATGGTCAATGATGATGTAAAAGCCAAATTGACAACAAAAAATGTGGATACGCTTTTTGTGAAGGAGACATAAAATGAAATTCAGTGATATAAAAAAGCGTGCAGAAGATGAATGGAATGAACTGGTTCAAAGCAAAATGCCGAAAATTTATATTGGGGCGGCAACTTGCGGTCGATCTGCCGGGGCATTAGCCGTAAAACAAACCTTTGAAGAAGAGATCGAAAAAAGAGGCATTGATGCAAAAATAGTTGAAGTCGGGTGTTTTGGCCCCTGCTACACGGAGCCTCTTGTTAATATTGTTAAATCTGATGGCTCAAATATATTTTATAAAAATGTGAACAGTAAAATAGCATTGGAACTGGTTGAAAATTATATCCTCGGTGATGATCCTCTGGCACATTATGCCTTGGGGACTGTCGGGGATAAAAACGTGCCTGGAATTCAAGATTTAATGAGCACTCCCTTTTTCAAGCCCCAGGCAAGAGAACTTTTTCATAATACAGGTATTATTGATCCAACAAATATCAACCACTATATTGCTCAAAATGGTTATAGCGGGTTAGCGGCTTCCCTTAAAATGAAACAGGTCGATGTTATTGAAGAAGTCAAAATTTCAGGCCTTCGCGGCAGAGGCGGTGGCGGATTTCCTGCCGGGCGCAAGTGGGAAGCCGGTCTGGCGTCAAAGGGTGAGGAAAAATATATTGTCTGTAATGCTGATGAGGGCGATCCCGGGGCATTCATGGATCGATGTACTTTAGAATCAGATCCGCACGCCGTTCTGGAAGGTATGGCCATTGCCGGTTATTCAATTGGAGCCGCCAAAGGCTATGTCTATGTTCGAGCTGAATATCCATTAGCCGTGAAACGGTTTAATAATGCCATCAAGCAGGCACACGAGATGGGTTTTCTTGGTGAGAACATTATGGGTACCAATTTTAAGTTTGATATTGAGTGCTTTCTAGGCGCGGGTGCATTTGTCTGCGGCGAATCCACTGCGCTGACCCTGTCCATAGAAGGCAACAGGGGAATGCCGAAAGCGGCTCCGCGGCCCAGAACAACAGAAGAAGGGCTTTTTGACAAACC
>JABIYQ010000279.1 GCA_018702715.1 Desulfobacula sp.
CAGTCGAATTTCTATTTTAACATTTGAACATAAAAATCCTTAAAATTTTTAAACTCTTTTTGCCAGCTGTATTTTTCCATCACAAGAATTCTGCCTCTCTTGCCCATTTGTTTAGCTTCTTCAGGATTTTCACACAGCCATATAACAGCCTTTGCATGTTCAAGCGGGTCTGTGGGGTCAACTGCCAGACCGCATTTTGCCTCGTCAATAAACCTTTTTAAAGGAGGAATATCACTGCAGACCACAGGAAGTGAGGCAAGCATGGCTTCAAGCTGTTTTGTACTGACACTGTCTTTTGTATATTGTTCAGATGCTGGATGCGGTAGCCATACAGCATCGGCACAGGCAAGATAATCCTTTATTCGTTTATAATCTATCCATCCTGTAATCCTGACATTTTTATCAATATTGTTTTTCCTTATATATTTTTTGACTTTATTTTTAAAGCTTTTGTCTTCAAAGATTCCACCCAAAACAAGCAAGGGTTTGAATCCCTTTGAAACCAGGATTTTCAACGCCTTCAGCATTGTCATGATTCCCCGCCTTTCATACAGGGAACCAATATATATAAGAATTATAGAGTTTTCTTTTTTATTATTCAGCTTAAAGATATCGGAAATTCTTTTTTCAGGCTGATATTTTTTTAGCCTTAAACCATCAAATTTTTCCAGATCCGGATAATTGTGAAGAATCATTTTTTTTGTTCTCCACTTTGAGTAGAACTTTTTCTGCCCCTTTACCACAAATATCTGTCCATGAACAAAGCTGCCCAGAAAATACTCAGCCTGCTGAACCAGGCGAGCGGCAATTGGCCGCATCCGCTCAGGAATCCAGAACTTATCCCTTATGGAATCAACAAAATATTCATGGACATCGTACACTAATTTTATTTTTTTCTTTGAAAACAATCTTACAAAAGGCAGGATCACAAGGAGTTCAGGATCATGAAAATGAAGGATATCCGGTTTAAGTTCTAATACTTTTTTTAAAATTTCAAGCCATGCAAAAGGTCTTTTAAATCTTGACCCAGGTTTTTTCAATCCGACAATTCTTACATTTTCCTTTATCTTTTCTTGAAATAAGGCAGGCGCAATCAGAATAACCTCATACCCGGACTTTGCCAACCATGCACATTCCCGGTACATAATTCTTCCATCAAAAGCATTATGCACACAGGTTATATGAACAATCCTTTTCATTTTCCAGCAAATAAATCTTCGTACAATTCCATTAATTTTATCTCTTCATTTTCCCAGCAATATCTGTTTTTAATTTTTTCAACATTATTCAAATAACTCGTATACTGATTAAATACTCGATCCACGGTTCTGGCAATCTTTTTTGGATCAGAAATATCGCAGGTAAGGCCGATATCATTTTTCTCAACAATATTTTTCAAATCAGGAAAATTACTGGCAACCACGGGCAAACCGCCCTGAATATATTCAAATATTTTATTGGGGGCACAATAATAATAACTTAAGCAAACGTTTTCAATAGGCGCAATCCCAAGATCTGCAGATGCGGTCCAGGCTGTCACTTTTTCCGAAGGCACAGGCCCATAAAATGCCATGCGGTTAGAAACACCATGATTGACAGCTACAGCCTTCAGATAATTTTTAAATCCTTCCTGTCCATAGCCCATCATCACAAAAAACATATCCTCCATTTCTGCCAGGCTCTCAATAACCCTGTCCAGCCCCCTGCTGAATGTAATGCCGCCTGAATAAAGCAATAGTTTCTGGTTATCATTTAAATTTAATTCCTTTCGAAGGGAATACTTAACTCCCTCCGGGGCTTTATTCTTTTTTGGGGCATTCATAATCAGATGTGGTTTTTCAATATTGTATTTTTTTTCCATATACCCGGCAATGGATTTGCTGACTGTAATCACTGCATCCGCCCTTTGTATATATTTTCTTTCAAATGCCTCTTCTTTTTTATGGTATATTCTTGGAGGCATATAGGGACGGTTGCGGTAAACATATAATTCATGGGAGTCATAAACCAGCCTGGCTTTATGCTTTTTCGCCAGTTTCTGGCCTATATAAAGGGTATTAAGATCATGGCAATGATATACATCTGCCTTAATCTTCTTTTTTTTTAAGTATTTATCTGTTTCCATATAAAAGTTTGAATAAAAAAGAATCTTTTTAATTGTGCTGACTGAAAATTTTATAAAGCTCAGCCGGGTCTTTTGATAGGGATTGAAAGAAGAGGTTCCCCCCACTCTTGAGCCGGCTACAGGATCAGTGCTAGGATTAACTATAGGATTAGTTGCAGAATCGGTTGCAGGATCAGTATCAGGATTAGAAGTAGAATCAGCGACAGAATTAATGGCAGTATCAGCGGCAGCAGTGGCATTCTTAGCAGCAGGGACAGCCTGAGCAGCATCAGGGCCAGTACCAGCCTCAGGGACTATTGTTGCCTCAGGGGCAGTCCTGGCGGCAGGGACAGGCATTGGCTGCCCATAGACAAGTTTCTTTAAGCGTTCTAATTTCTTTTGCCCAATAAGTCTAATATGTATGGGGATGTTGTCCAGCCGGTGTACTAAAATATTATGTTGCTTTTCCAGCCTGGCAAGGCCTTTTCTCCACAGGGCGATGATATGGACCTGATACCCAGCTTCAACAAGCGTGCAGGCTTCTTTTAAAACGCGGGAATCGTTCTCAAAGCTGTTATAGACAAACATGCAGACTGTTTTTAGATTTGGTTTTAGCTCTGGTTTTAGTTTTGGTTTCAGTCTCGGTTTCAGCTTTGATTTTAGTTCTGGTTTATCTTTTAAATGCAGATTCATAAGTCCCTGATAATATGTTCAAGTTTTTTTGCATATAAGGTTCTTGAATGGTATGTCTCAACATATGCCCTTGCATCCCTTCCCATGCGCCTTGTTTTTTCCTCTCCCATATCCCTCATTTCCACTACCTTTTGAGCAAGGCTTTCATAGTTGTCAGGCGGATAGAAAAGCCCTCCTCCACATTGATTGAGAAGCTGTCTTGCCTCGCCGTCTATCCCAAGAATTACAGGTGTTTCACAAGACCATGCATCAAATATTTTTGAGGGTCTGGCATGTTTGAAAAGATCGTTTTTCGACAGGGGAACCAGGGCAGCATCAACTGCAGAGTACAATTTGGGCATATCCTTCCTGGGCCTTTCCCCGATAAAATCAAGATTTTTTAATTCCAGCCGGGCAGCCAAAGACTCAAGCTCCTTTTTTTTAGGCCCTGCCCCTGCAACCAGGAAATGAATATCAGGGCTTTCCCTTAATTTAACTGCTGCTTTTAGAAGAGTTTCAAGGTTCTGGGCAATTCCCAGGATACCGGCATAAAGGACAATAAATTTATTGTCCAGGCCAAGTCCCGATCTAAGGCTTTCTCCTCCTGCCCTGTCCCGGTAAAAAGAGTCTATTGTGGCCCCATTGGGAATAAGTTCAACCTTATGGGCTGGAATCTGCTTTTGTTCTTTCAGGGTTTTTTCAATTCCATTTGTAACGG
>JABIYQ010000555.1 GCA_018702715.1 Desulfobacula sp.
CAAATTCTGAAGCAATCGATATCCTGATGGCAACTAAGAAATTTACAAAAACTACCAATTAAAGGAGCAACCCCATGAAGGCAATAAAAATAACCATGATTGTTTGTATCACCCTTTATTGTTCCCTGGCTTCTTTGTCGGCTGCCCGGGCAAATGATGTCGGATCCATAATTAAGTACAACTGGGATCGGCAAGAGCGAGGTATTAGTGGCATACTGGACTGCTGGACAAAGGGAAGTAAGGCTGCGGCGTATAAAAACTTCTATAGGGATATTATTTCAGGGGAAATTAATTTGATCGCATTTGGCACCTCTCCTGTGGACGAAAGAATGGTCTCAAGGTTATTGGATAGCACCATGGGATTCAACCCGGCAAAGGATGCATACCACTTATTTCTTCATAAGTTCAAGCAAAAGGCAAACTGGACGCCATCCCAAAACCATCTCTATAAAAACAGATCCTTTTCGCTCTATAAAATGTCAAATATTGAACACAAGTTCATCATAAAACCATAATTCATAAAGGAAAAAAGTATGAAAAAAATGACTACTGTTGTAACTGGAATCTTCTTTGTATTTTGCGCAGTTCTCAGCCATGCAGCTGAAACATCATTGATGGTAAAACTGCAAAATAAGATCAAAGGCAATATTCAAGAAATTGTTACGGTCCAGAGCCAGCGTGAAGAGCGGGATGTGGATTTGAATCGAAAACTTAAGGTTGTTGTTGACGCCCTTATCGCTGAGGAAGATATTGAGGCCAAAGAGCAACTGGGCAAAGAATACTACAGGTTGCGTGCGGTCTCACTTCAGGACCATGCATCTGCTACTCATATAACGCTTGAGACCGTTATAGAAACCGTGGGGGATATGAAAAAACTCCAGGAAAGTATGCAGGAAAAAGATAGAAGCACCTCTCCCATTGCCTTTACGGATAAGGATATGGTCGGTAAAACCATGGGCGGTATAGCAAGACAATTGGAAACCCTCCAAAAACTTGACCCGGAGAGCCCAGAAGTGGCAAGACTGGCAAGGACACTCGAGTATCAGGATGCCCGCTTCAGGTCTCTGTTCACCAGAAGTCATCAGTATTCCCTGAGTGAACAGATTGATCACCTTGTTGATATGGCTGCAACGTTACAGGCTTCATTAAATCTTATGGAAGAGCGTCGAAAAAATCTCCTGCAGCAGGTCTATTATGTTGTCAAAGGCGGGATAGTGCATTTTACAGAGAACCTTCTGTATGATCTTGATAAGGCATTACCAATCACCCTTGAGAACAACACGTCTGAGAATGATGTCACGGTACAAGAAGAGCTGGCAAATTCTTATAAACACACCCGTTACCAAAGAAGCACGTTACGGGACCTGAGTCGAGTAGGTCAATATTAACCTTTTCATAATTGATAAAGGGGGCATTTGCCCTCTTTATTTCTTTTAACGCAGCAACATGACTTTATGATCCCTGCAATCAAATTTTAGGAACACTCCATCATCATTTCCAACCTCAGAGAGCCGGAGAGGTCTTTAAGAAATTGTCCTGCAATTTTTCCGTCGTAAAATCGACAATAAAGGGAAAGAATCTGGTCTTTATACTTTCGAACTTCTTTCATGTCATACGATGGCGCTCACTGCGTCAACCCGATTGCCTCAACCAGTACTACATATTCACATGGCCGGGGTTCCTCCAAACGGTACACCTGAAAAAAAGATGACGGACAAGAGGTACCATTAATCACATGGCCGGGGAGTAATCCACGAGTTCAAACACTTAGATCTTCTTAAATACACCCTGAATAGATTCGTTTATTTTTTCCTATTTTACAAACGTGAATAAAAAAGTCAGGACCACTTGTCATGTAATTTGCTCAACTATTTACCTCTAGTAATTTCCTATCAAGTGCAAAAACGCAAAAAAATGGGTCTACAAAACATTCTCTAAACATAATCGGAATAAAAGATCAGATAATAACCAAAGAAGAACTGGACAGAAACCATGAAAAATATAAATGGAACGGCCTTGAAAATCAATAAAAATTTTAGGGGGTCTATCGTAGATATCAAATCACCCTTAGCACCGTTTTGCAGCAAAAAAGTTTTACTACCAAATGATAGGCTAATTAAAAAGGCTTTTGCATTTGCCATGAAGTGTCATTCAGGACAGATGAGAAAATCTGGCGAACCTTATTTTTCACACCCTAAGGCCGTCGCTGAGATCTTGGTGTATGAAATGGGGAATTGCGATCCTGAAGTGGTCGCCGCGACTTTACTCCATGATGTAGTTGAAGATGTTGAGGAAGTATCCATAGGGGATATCCAAATGATGTTTGGGGAAAAAGTGTCCATACTTGTTAATGGGTGCACGAAAGTTAAATCCAAGTCGATATCGAAATCTTTGGCCGTCAGTTTAACTCTTCAAAAGTTACTGCATACAGCAGAGCGATATCCAGAAATCATGAAGATCAAACTGGCGGACCGTCTTCATAATATGGATTCCATTTTTGTTCACAAAATAGACAAACAAAAACGTATTGCCAAGGAAACCCTGAACATTTACGTCCCAATAGCAGAAAAACTCAATCTCAAAGAGCATAGGAACAGACTTTTATTTAAAGCATTGTCAGTACTGTAATCAAGAAAAAGACATACTGAGGCAAATATCTGAGACAACCAATAATCGTCGAGGTGAAAATGTATAATTTAGATATATATAATAAAGAAACGCTACCACTAATTCTTCTAATACTCTATACAAAATCAGAAGGTGAAGTGTCTGCCAGAAAACAAATATTTAATTCAATATAAAACGCAAAAAAAACCACCCACAGCAATTAATACTATCAGAAGGATAAAAACAATTAATAAACAGCAGAGGTGAATCATGAAAAAAATGAAATGTCTTCCGATTTTTATTTGGATTGCTTGCATGTTCCTTTTCCCGTTTGGGGCCAGTGCCGGGGGGGACCACCAGCCTAGTGGGAACAGTATTCCTATCAAGGGCATATTTCCTATAGAAGAACATGATAAGGTTGAGGGCAACTCTGAGATGCAATCCGTTCTCCTGGGTGGGCTCATGGTGAGTGTGTTCATTGTTACCGGTGCAGGAAGGGCCTACTGCCAGATATACCAGAATGCGGTAAAAGAGCTCTCTGACATTATAAAAGGTCGGGAAGGGCTGCTTAAAGAATCTACTGTGATCCATGATGAGAACCTGTTGACAACGCTTTCTGAATATGAATCCTTGGCCCATGAGATAGAGACAATAGACCATCAGATTTCTTTGTTAAAAGAGGAGGTTTAAATTTTGAATTTCTCAGAAATAGATCATCTAATTGAAAATGAAAAAAGTAAAGCTAATTCGTTACGGGAAAAAAAGGAAGCCAAATATCAGGAAGAACAGGACAGGTTGCAAAAAATCGAACAGGACAAGTTGGCACATATGAAGGAGGCCGAAAAGAATGCTTATCAAAAAGAACGGCAGAGGAACATCAGGGAAAATAAACTGGATCTTGGTATCAAAAAACAGCGGCTTGTTATTCTTGAAAATGAATTAAAACGGCCCAATATCACTATAGAAAACTCACTAAATACAATGATGCGGGAGAAGATTAGAAACTCGTTCGGAAAAGAAAGGATACTGACAGATAAAATAAGCTCATTCAACCATTTTCTTTTAAAATTCGGCAATCCCATAACAGCCCTCGTTGCGCTGTCCATGACCATAGGCCTGGGGATTTTCTGGGTTTGGGCTACTCTAGGGTTGGATAGTGTGGGAGGCAATCCCTTTGTAACAATAGGAGTGGCCATTGTAGCCTTAATTTGTGTTGATCTAATCGGGTATGCAGCCATCCTTGGAACCCTGTCCGGATTAGCCAATTTTTTAAAATCATCATTTTATCACCGTATGCTGGAGATAACCTTGGTTACTGGTTTTATCATTGGGTTGGTATGCTTCATTACCAATCTTATATTTCGTATTAAGGAGGTAGGGATATGAATACAAAAAAAGTTGAGAGCTACATGAAGGATTGTACAATAGCGGAAATGGCACAGGCTATCATATTTAAACGTCTTCTTAAAAACAAATCCAAAGTAAGAACTCACCTGATCAATTTCAAGTATCTCGAACTCAGGCTGAACAGTTTTTATCGCACCCACATGGATCCTATTCATTTTTATTTCAAACGAGGTGAGATGAGTGATGTGGAACGATTAAACCTGGGAGAAAGTATTGGGAACTGTAATAACCTTTTTGAATCATTGAAACAGCAGCTTTTTGAAACCACTGAATAAGAGGTAACATGCGTAATTTTATTGTGATATTAATAGTGTGTTCTTCTTTCGTAATGTCAGGTATAAGTCATGCAGAGAAGGTCGTACTCAACCTTGTGGATCTCTCCGGGTCCCTTACATTTTCCAGGCCAGTGTTTCATAGAAACATGACTTACCTTAACGCAGAGATTGACTATCTCAATAAGAAGGACCGTTTTTCCATCCTGGCCTTCCGGTCATTGGGCGAGCCTTGGCAAGTGGTCGATTATCAGCTTCCCAAGAAGCAGGGCGGCAGAAACAAGATCATTAATAAGGCCAGAAACAACTTGAGAAAAAGAATCGATAAAAATTTTTCCAACCCTCCTGATCTGAAACAGATGGGAGGAGGAACCGATATTATAGGGGGCCTGTTCCATTCTTTGATATGGATTTTTGACCAGGGAAATATCCATAAATCAGAGGTGATTATGAATATATACAGTGATGGTATCCATACCGAAGGGGTAGGGTCCCTGCTCCATTTAAAAAATCTCACCCCATACTCCAAACGGCTTAACAAAATGGAGACCTACCTCATCGAGCTCGAAAAAAAACTGTCCAAGGTGAATTTAACCTCTCTGCCGTTGAAAAAAGTGGTCTGGTTCGGGGCCATCAGCAGTAATGACCTGGGTTTGAGAACCATGGATCTGGCCTACTTTGAAACCCGGCTAAGAAAAATCTGGCAGGATTTTCTTTCCAGAACGTTCCCGAATACAGAAGTGATCTATCTTACGAAATATTGAACAAATAATCGGTTCACAAACGCAAAAAAAACAATGGGACGGCATTTATATCATAAAGGGGGTAATTACCAATGTTTAAAAATTTCCTGAGATTCTTTATCATAGCGATTTGCTTGGCCGTTATCGGAGGGCTTTCCTGGCTGATATTCACCGATGATGACCAAGACTCAAAGACACCAGCACCCGTCCTGACAGTCCCATCAATTAACAATAACGGCAATAGTAAAAGCGATTCTGCATCCGAAATTGAAGCGTCTCCTACAGATGGGAAAGGTATGGAACGTCAGTATAAAGACACAGCAAAAAAGTTGGGCGAAGTCCACAAGGCCCTTGAAAAAAAAGGATATCACCTGCCCGCCCCTGATGAAAAATCAAGGACCACATGGAACCCTGGAAAAGGTCGTGCAAAAACCGATTCAGAAGACCTCTTATTGGAGATTTTCCGGATCCTATCCAACCCCATTAAAAAGAAAGACCGATCATTCCGAAAAAACCCTAAGAAGGATATGTTATATAAGGATATTGTTTCCAAGGCGGCCAAAAGGTATAATCTTGACCCCTTTCTCATCCATGCAATAATAAAAATTGAAAGCAACTACGATACTAATGCAGTAAGCCCTAAAAAAAACGCCAAGGGTTTGATGCAGCTAATGCCAGGTACCCAGAAAGATATGGGGGTGAAAAATCCGTTTGACCCACAAGAAAACATATTCGGAGGCACAAGGTATTTCAAAATGATGCTCTCAGAGTTCAAGACTTATCCTGAAAGTCTGAAGGCATATAACTTTGGGCCGAATGCTGTAAAAAAAGGGAGAAAAATACCCCAGGAAACCAGATCGTATGTAAAAAATGTTATGTCGACCTGGCAAATGATGAAATCGTCCGATTAGATTAAACACCAAATTCAAGGAGAATAGTATGGAAAAAAGATTGCGGGATATGATGATGGGAATTGTGGCCCTGCTACTGAGTGGGTGTGCTTCATTTAATCCTTCTCCTGTTGTGGAGAAGATACACGTTGAAGCAGGACTTTCCGAGTATGAAAAACAAGCTTTGGCCACCACGGTAAGCAGTGCTATCGAAGATATCCGTGAAGAAATCAGGCAGGGCAATTGCACCTCATCCCAAAGGCAGGTCAATTACCTGCTGTCCCACTATGGTTCTGAAGAGGGGGCTCTTGAATCGGCCCTGCTGACCTCTCTTTGTCTTTGCTATATTGAAAAGGGGGAGATTGAACGGTTCTTTAGTAACGCATCTCATCTGAAAAAAATGTCCTCCCAGTTGAATATTATGGATCGTGAAACCCAATTTGTTTTAACACTCGCTTCATATCTGAATAAAAGAGAGTACAAGACTGATTCTTCAATTAACATGGCCATCCAGAGAGGTTTTGACGAAATTTTCGGAGAGGGAAAAATCAATGATACTCAATAGGATACTGGCTCTTGGGGTTGCTGTCTTTATCGTCTTACAAGGTATGGTTTTCATAAAAACTCATGTCATACCGCCGGACGTAGAAGTTGCCCAACTGCCCCAAGAGACTCAAACCAAGGTAGATGATAAAAAGGCAACCGCGTTAGATAATAATAACACCTCTGGCGGAATTTTGGAAATAGGCTCGAATGAAACAAAAGTGGTTGCGCAAGCCCAACTGGTCAAGAAGGCATCACCAAAGGCTAAAAATAAAAAACCCTTTAACAGAAGAAAAAAGGAACTGCAATCAAATTCTGAAGCAATCGATATCCTGATGGCAACTAAGAAATTTACAAAAACTACCAATTAAAGGAGCAACCCCATGAAGGCAATAAAAATAACCATGATTGTTTGTATCACCCTTTATTGTTCCCTGGCTTCTTTGTCGG
>JABIYQ010000194.1 GCA_018702715.1 Desulfobacula sp.
AAGTCGAATGAATAAAATTTTTGATATTGATGAGAATAATTTTTTAGTGAGAGTACAGCCCGGTGTTATTGTTTCAGATATTCACAAAAGCGTAGAAGAAAAAGGCTTGTTTTATCCGCCTGATCCTGCAAGTTCATCTGTTTGTACCATTGGGGGAAATATTGGTGAATGTGCAGGAGGACCCAGGGCTGTAAAATATGGGGTAACACGCGATTATGTTTTGGGATTAAGAGCGGTACTGCCTTCGGGAGAGGTTATCCAGACAGGGGTTTCCACTGCAAAAGGGGTTGCAGGGTATGACTTGACAAGGCTGATTGTTGGGTCGGAAGGCACATTGGCAGTGGTCACTGAAATTACATTAAAGTTATTGCCCAAGCCTGAAACAATTAAAACAATGGCTGTTTTTTTTGACAACATGCAAAAAGCTGCTAAAACCGTATCCGGTATCATGAAGGAGGCCACGATTCCAAGGTGTGTTGAATATTTGGATGAAGCCTGTCTTGGTCTTGTAAAAGATGCTCTTACCTTTGATTTTCCTGAAGATATTAAAGCCATGTTGATCCTGGAGCTGGATGGAAATATCACCAGTGTTGAAAAAGATGCTGAAAATATAAAAAAACTATGTTTTTCCTATGGTGCACTAGAGGTATTAGTTGCAAAAAACCAGACACAGGCACAAAAATTATGGGATGCCAGAAAAGCCTTGTCTCCGGTGCTGTACAAAATTGCAACCAATAAAATCAATGAAGATATTGTTGTTCCCATCGATAAAATTCCTGATATGGTTCAAGTAACTCAAGAAATACAAAGAACATCTGGTTTAAAAGTGGTCAGTTTTGGCCATGCCGGCGATGGAAATATTCATTGCAATATCATGTATAATAAAGCAGATAAAAATGAGTCTGAAAAAGCAGAAAAAGCTGTCGATGAGCTTTTTAATGCCACTTTAGCCTTAGGGGGCACCATTACCGGCGAACATGGGGTGGGTATGACCAAGCTTAAATACCTTCCCCGGGAAATAGGCGCAAGACAAATTGAACTTATGAAAGGGATTAAAAAGGTATTTGATCCTCAGAATATATTAAACCCCGGCAAGATTTTTCATTAAATAGTAAAAAGAAAAATATAAAAGCATCTGAATTTTCACATTTCTTATACTCCAAACAAGGATATTCCAAACAAGACAATTATTGTAGTTTTATCGCATATTGATTGTGGATTAATAGTTTTTCCAAAATATCAATTTTTGGATTTTTATTATGCATGATGCAGCATCGTATAGAAATTGAGCAATATTTTGAGCAAAGCCTGTTCTTTTTATTAAATTCTCCAAAACAATCGGGTATGTCTATGGAGTCTTTTTTAATCAAATTATCGCTAAGAATCTGGTCCAATTGTTTTATTTCCATCATCATTCCATATATAAGTTTATTTTTTTTTCATATTTACTGTAAAAAAATCTATTGGTCAACATATAATTTTTTATCTGGAAACCATGGATTCCAATTTTTCAACCAATGGTTTCAGGGTTTGTTTTTGTGTTGCCGACACAAGGACTCCCTGGTTTAACAGCCATTTATTATCAAAAGCATCAAGATTAACCTTATCGATTTTGTTAAATACATAGAGGGTAGGGATAGCATCTAATTTTAAATTCTTAAGAATTTTCTCCACGGAGTCTTTTTGTTGCTGGTACCGGGGATTGCTGATGTCTATCACATGGAGGATAACATTTGCATCGGAAAGTTCCACTAGAGTTGCATGGAATGCCTCCATCAACTCTTTTGGAAGGTCCTGGATAAAACCGACAGTGTCTGTGATAATGACTTCTGTATCTTTTGGGAATCTTAGACGTCTGCTTGATGGGTCAAGGGTTGCAAACAGACGATTTGCTGCCATGATCTTGCTTTGAGTCAAGGTATTTAAAAGCGTTGATTTGCCAACATTTGTATAACCAACAATAGAGATGATGGGTAAATCCTTTTTTTTACGTCTGGATTTTTGCTGGTGTCTTTGTTTGCGGATTTTTGCAATTTCTTTTTTTAACCGGTTGATCCTTTCATTGACACGGCGCCGGTTGATTTCTAGCTTTGTTTCACCCGGGCCTCTGCCACCAATTCCCCCTGTCAATCTTGACATGGCTGTGTTTTTGGTGATCAGTCTTGGCAAAAGATATTCCATTTGGGCAAGCTCCACTTGAAATTTACCTTCTCGGGACTTTGCCTGGCCGGCAAAGATATCTAAGATCAATTGGGTCCGGTCAATGACCTTCATTTCTACAAAATCAGTAATGGAACGAATCTGGGAACTCGAGAGTTCCCTGTCAAAAACCAGCAGAGTGGCGTACTTTTGAATTGCCTGAATGATGAGGCTTGAAAGTTTTCCTTTACCCACAACAAATTTGGGATCAATGGTTTTTCTTCTTTGGATGGTCGTGCCAATCACTTTGATATGACTTGTTTTGCAAAGTTCTTTAAGTTCTTCAATGGATGCGTAAGCGTCTTTGGGATCGGAAGTTGTTGCATTAATTAAAAATGCGGTTTCTCTACCTGATTCAGGTTTGTATAAAGAATTTTTTCTTGTCAGCTCAGATTCAAGTGCCATAATTTGAGCCAGGCAATCATTTTTTAATTCTTGAATGGTGATGGGTTCGAGAACTTGGTATGGTTTTGAATCTTCATCCGGGAGAATATGTCCTGAGTAAACCGTCCCAGGTTGACCATCCTGTGAAATGCAAATAGCCGTGATATAATCCAACCTTAAGAGTGCAAGGTCAGTTAAATCATCCCTTGTCAGGGATTCATCTTTTAAATGGGTATGAAGCAGGCGAAGGCCTTTAAGCTTACCGGGAAGAGCCATATAACCCGGAGTAACGGGAATGACAATTTTGTGGGATTCTCCGATAATGACATAAATAATCTTTCCGTTTCTATCGATGAGCAGACCGATCTGCCGTCTTATGTCATGGGACATTTTAACCAGAGATTTTGCAAGTTCCGGGATGGTAATATATTCGGGTGGTGAACTGAAAGTGTAAAGAGTTTCTAAGTTTTTGATCTGGGTATTTCTAAGACCGGACGTGTTACCGTACAATTTTTTTTTCATTCAAATTCCTGATATGAATCCGGTGCAAGCTCTTCAAAACGGGTGAATTGGCCAAGAAAATGCATAAATGCAGTTCCTGTAGCACCGTTCCTGTTTTTAGCTACAATAATTTCAGCAGTTCCTTTTTTAGGATTGTCCGGCTCTTTATTGTAGATCTCATCCCTGTAAATGAATGCAACAATATCTGCATCCTGCTCCAGAGCACCTGATTCACGAAGGTCAGACAGCATGGGTCTTTTATCTGCGCGTTGTTCAAGCATACGGTTTAGCTGGGATAAAGCAATAATTGGAACATCCAGTTCTTTCGCCAGAGCTTTTAAAGATCTTGAAATTTCAGCAATTTCAAGATCCCTTCGATCAGTCCTGAACGGGGGTTTCATCAGCTGAAGATAATCCACTATAATAAGGCCGATCTCATTATGTTTTTGATAAAGTTTTCTTGCTTTTGCCCTTATTTCCATTGCAGTAATATTGGGCGAGTCATCAATGAAAATGGGCAATTCATTTAAAACACCAGCCGCATCTGTTGCATTTTGCCAGTCTTCCTGGCTTATAAAACCGGTTCTAAGCCTGTTTGAATCTATACGGGCCTCTGAGGTAAGCAGTCTCATGGAGAGCTGTTCATTGGACATTTCCAATGAAAAAACAGCAACCGGCTTACGTTCCTCAATGGCAACGTTTCTGGCAATATTTAATGCAAAGGCTGTTTTGCCCATGCTGGGTCTTGCCGCCAGAATAATCAAATCAGACTTTTGCAATCCAGATGTAATTTTATTTAATCCTGGATAACCGGAAGACAGACCTGAAAGTCCACCATCTTTTCCCTGTTGCTCTTCAAGTTTATCAATATTTAAATTGATAAGATCTCCAAGGCTTTGAAAGGAAGAACCTGATTTTTTTTCTGAAATATTAAAAATAGAACTTTCGGCAAAATCAATTATATCTTCAAAATCGCCTTTGTCTTTCAGACATTTTTCAATAATGTCTGATGAGGCAGTTATCAATTGTCTTAAAGAGGCTTTGCCTTTAATTATTTTGGCATAATGGATTGCATTTACGGCAATTGGAGCTGCATCGGAAATAGCGGCAAGATATGCAGCCCCGCCAATACTTTCGAGCTCGTCTTTTTCTTTGAGCAGATTGGCAACTGTTATAAGATCTGCAGGCTCTTCTTTTGTGGCAAGTTCGACAATTACCTTGAATATTTTTTTATGTGAGCCTTTGTAAAAGTCCTCGTAGGACAGGATGTCTATAATATCAAGTAGGCTGTTATTGTTAATAAATATGGCACTTAATAGTGATTCTTCCGCATCAATATCATGGGGAGGTGTTTTCCTTAAGAGGGGGTCTGTTGATATGTTGGTTTTTTTTAGCACAATAAATTCAAAACCTTAATCCGGGAGAATGGTTAAAATTTCCCGGATTAAGGTCAAGCATTATTTTCCTTCTTTTTCTTCAGCAACAACATTGACTGTAATCTCAGGCTCAACATCCTTGTAAAGTCGAATGGGCACTTTGTATTCACCGAGTTCTTTTATCGGTTCTGCAAGAAGTATAGAGCGCCGTTCCAGTATGATGTCCTGAAGATTCAGAGAATCTTTAATGTCATGGGAAGTGACTGACCCATATAGACGGGATTCTTCATGAACCTTGGCCTTGATTGTACATACAACATCTTTGATTTTGGCAGCCATTTCTTCAGCAATTTTTCTTTCTTTAGCAATTTGAAGTTCAAGTTTTGCTTTTGTCTGCTCCATGACTTTTCTGTTCTGGGGTGTCGCAAGGATTGCTTTTCCCTGTGGCAACAGATAGTTGCGTCCATATCCTGAAGCAACTTCACATTCTGCTCCTGCGATGCCGAGTGTGTCAATGGTTTCTTTTAATATAATTTTCATTTAAACCTCCAAAAAGATTCAGCCATTTGTTTCAATGGGGCTGAATCTTAGTTTATTTTTTTTACATAGCCGTATCAAGTTTTCTAAAATTGATCCATGTATCAAACAATCCAAATCCGATAACAAGGAACATGAAAAGAGGTTGAACCCCAATTAAGGTGTAAAAAAAAAACCTTAATGCAAAAGGCCATCTTTTCTTTTGAAAAAAATATGATACCACTGCAATTCCCTGAAAAAAATATACAAACATTAAAATAATCAAACAATTTACAGCAATTATTTTTAGAGTGTATATGGGTAAAAATATCAAAACAGATAATGCAATCACACCAAATACAAGATATTCGGGTGCTTTCCATTGATTTAAATTTTCAATACTTTTAACTTTGATACCTTTTTTTAATAACACTTTTTTTATCAAGATAATGTTGAGCCATACCATGGTAAGATATGAATTTATAAATATCCCCGGAAAAATAAGAACAAACAATGAACTTGCTTTTTCAAGCATTTGCCGGTCAACCTTCATTTCCGGATATAATTGTGCAGATTCAGAAAAAAGCTGGGATGACAATTCATGATATCTGGAAACATAAGTTGTAATAAAGTATTCAATTCCCTGGGCAGAAGTTAAAGAATAAACAAACAAAACCGCAGTACAGGTCCCAAGAACCGCAAAGCAGGTGTAGAGCACCATTTTTTCAATACTCAAATGTTTTTCTATAAATTCTCCAAGGAAAAAACCTGTCATCAATAAGGAACCAAAGTAGATTGTATTAAATGCAAAGTTTTGGGTAAATACCACCAACACTACCAGGCTGCCCACAATTATAATGCCGCTGCTGTTTCTTCCCGTCTTAAGTCTGTAAAATAGAACGGGTAAAGGAAGAACCATCCAGGCAAAAACACCGATCAACGGCATGACATATATGACGGCAATGATCAATATACATAAGAGGATACCGGTCAGGATATGTTTAACTATGGTTGGTTGTATTAGCGTGCCAGTCACCTGCATTGCTCCTGAAAACTAAATTTTAATACATGGGTCTGCCAACAAACGGCAATAGAGCGATCTGGCGAGATTGCTTGACTGCAACAGTAAGCTGGCGTTGATGTTTAGCACAGGTGCCGGTTATTCTTCGGGGAATTATTTTTCCTCGTTCTGTAATGAATTGTCTGAGTGCTTTGGGAGTTTTATAGTCTATATTAAGATCCTTATCCACACAGAATCTACATATTTTACGACGTTGATAAAATCTGTTTTTACCACCGCCTTGCTGCCCTTGCTGCGTTCTATTATTATTATACATTGTTATTATCCTCCAATCTTAATTATTCTGTTTTGACTTCGGTTTCTTCAACTTTTTCAGCTTCAACAGAAGTCTCTTCCTCAGGCTTATCAGCTTTGACAGGTTCTTTTACTGTCTCGGCTGCCTTTTTGGATTCGTCCTGGGCATCCTGGGCATCCTGGACTTCTTTTTCAAGTTGTTCGGCCGTTACATCATCAGAAAGAAGGATTGTCATGAATTTGAGTACACCATCGTTGAGGCGGAAATTTCTTTCAAGCTCTTTTACAAGCGAGCCTGATCCGCCATAGGTGATACATACATAATTACCCCGCAATTTTTTCTTGATTTCATAGGCTAGTTTTTTATTGCCCCATTCATCAAAACCTGTAAGAATACCACCTTCTTTGTTAATAATATTCCTGGCTTTTTCATACAGGTCAATACGAACTTTGTCCTGTAGATCAGGGTCAGCAATAAAAACAGTTTCATACTTCCTCATTTTTTCTCCTTACGGATATAAAGCCCTCACATTTCGTCAGAGCAAGGATTAATACAAAAAAACAACACCTGCCATTCAGGTATTGCACAAAAACTCTTTTGTATATCATTAAAATTGATTTGAGTCAATATCTATCAAAATTCTCTTTACTTTCTTGCTATTTGCGTTTGATTGTGGCATCTATAAAAATTCTAATAAAAAAAATGGTGATTCAATATAGAGAAAGCTTTCACAAGGAGTAAGTGCGATGGAGGAGCGATATAATCCGGAATTGGTAGAGCCAAAATGGCAGGCATACTGGAGAGACAATCAACTTTTTAAAGTAAAAGAGGACCCATCAAAGGAAAAATATTATTTATTAGAGATGTTTCCTTACCCTTCCGGTAAAATACATATTGGACATGTGCGAAATTATACCATTGGTGATGTGGTTGTCAGATACAAAAGGATGAAAGGGTTTAATGTCCTCCATCCAATGGGATGGGATGCATTTGGCATGCCTGCTGAAAATGCTGCTATTGATAATAATACTCACCCGGCAGTCTGGACCTATGAAAATATCAGTGCCATGCGAAAACAGCTTAAAAAGATGGGGTTTTCTTATGACTGGGATCGTGAGATTGCCACCTGTCGACCGGAATATTATAAATGGGAACAATGGCTTTTTCTTAAAATGCTGGAAAAGAAAATGGCCTATCGAAAAGAATCCTATGTGAACTGGTGTGAAAAATGCCAGACAGTTCTTGCCAATGAACAGGTTGAACAAGACAAATGCTGGAGATGCTCCCAAACGGTTCAGCAAAAGAAATTGTGGCAATGGTATTTTAAGATTACAGATTATGCTGAAGACCTTCTTGTCCATTGTGATGAGCTTCCCGGGTGGCCTGATAAAGTCACCATAATGCAGGAAAATTGGATTGGTAGAAGTGTGGGGTCTGCATTAAAATTTAAAATTGATGGTGAAAACGAGGATATTGAAGTTTTCACCACAAGGCCGGACACGGTTTTTGGGGCAACCTTTATGTGCCTTGCCCCGGAACATCCTCTTGTTGAAACGCTTTCAAAGGGAACAGAAAAGGAAGGTCAAGTTGCAGCTTTTGTTCAAAAGGTGTCCAGCCAGGAAAGATCTGCCGAAGGTATTGAAAAATACGAAAAAGAAGGGGTCTTTACGGGTGCTTTTTGCATTAATCCGGCAACATTAGAGAAGATTCCTGTTTACACAGCCAATTTTGTTTTAATGGAATATGGAACAGGTGCGATCATGTCGGTGCCGGCCGGTGATCAGAGAGATTTTGATTTCGCTCGGAAATATGGGCTTGAAATCAGGGTGGTGGTCCAACCAAAAGGGGATGCGCTTGACGGGAATACCATGCAAGAAGCCTATACAGGAGAAGGTTCCATGGTTAATTCCGGTGAATTTAATGGGCTGGACAATAATGAAGCCATGGATGTAATGACTAAATGGCTGGAAAAAATGGGTAGGGGAAAGAAAACTATTTCCTATCGATTAAGAGACTGGGGGATTTCAAGACAGCGATACTGGGGAGCCCCTATTCCGGTTATTCATTGTCCGGATTGTGGAGTTGTGCCCGTTCCTGAATCTGATCTTCCCATAAGACTTCCCGAAGATGCCAATATTCTTGAAAAAGGGGGGTCGCCTTTACCGACCCTTGATTTCTTTGCCACGGCCACATGTCCTGAATGCAACAGGAAAGATGCAAAAAGAGATACGGATACAATGGATACATTTGTAGAATCATCCTGGTATTATTTAAGATATTGTTCTCCCCGATATGATGGTGGTATGTTCGATCCAAAAGCCGTAAAATACTGGGCTCCGGTGGATCAATATATTGGTGGTGTGGAGCATGCAGTCCTGCATCTATTATATTCAAGATATTTTATGAGGGTGTTAAATACCCTTGGAATGATAGATTTTAAAGAACCTTTTACTAGGCTTCTAACACAGGGTATGGTTTGTAAAGAGACCATGACCTGTCCGGATCATGGATATCTTTTCCCGGAACAAGCACTGAAAAATGATAATGGAAATCTTTTGTGTTCAAGGTGTAGCAAGGATGTGGAAATCGGACGTGTTATTAAAATGTCCAAATCCAAGAAAAATGTGGTTGATCCCAATGAATTGCTTGAAAAATACGGGGCTGATGTAACACGGTTATTCTGCCTGTTCGCGGCTCCGCCTGAAAGAGATCTTGAATGGAGTGAAGACGGTGTTGAAGGCAGTCATAGATTTGTAAACAGGGTGTGGCGGTTTGCCCTTGAATGCTTGGAAAAAATTGATGGTTTTCAACCCTTTACGGGTGCAGCTTCAGATTTATTATCAGAAGAGGCAAAAGTACTTTATATTAAAGCCAACCAGACCATACAAAAGGTTACTGATGATATTGATAAAAGTTTTCATTTTAATACGGCAATTTCAGCCGTAATGGAGCTTGTTAATACCTTGTACTCGATAGATCTTGATTCTGCAGATGCAGAAATGAAAAAAGTGATTCAGTTCAGTCTTGAAAATATTCTTTTATTGTTGTCTCCCATTTTACCGCATTTTTGTGAAGAATTGTTTGAAAAATTGGGTAAGACGGCCTCTATCCTTGAACAACCCTGGCCTGAATACAGAAAAGATTCCCTTAGAACCGATGAAGTACTTATTGTTGTTCAGGTAAATGGGAAACTTCGTTCAAAAATTACAATTGGTGCGGATGTCGGGGAGGAAGTGATTAAAGAAAAGGCTTTGGCAGATGAAAAGATTAAAAAGTACGTTGGGGATAAAGTACCCAAAAAAATTATCATTATTAGAAAAAAACAAACACTTATAAATATTGTGGTTTAATATGAAAAAGAAAAATTTTAAATGGATTATATTTTTTTGTATAGTTGTGTTTTTAGTTTCCTGCGGGTATCAGTTTGAGGGCGGTGGATTTATTAACAAAGATGTAAGAAGTGTTGCCGTAAAGGTTTTGAAAAATCAAACTTCTGAAACAGGAGCTGGAATCGCATTTACCAATGCGTTAATTCAGGAAATTATTCAAAAGACCGATACCAAAGTTGTAGACCCATCGCGTGCAGCAGTTTCTTTTGAAGGAACCATAAAGGAAATTACATTTGGCACCTTGTCTCGTGCAACAACACAAACTGTATTGGAAAGAAGAGTTGCTGCCAAGATAGATCTGAAAATGATTAACAAAGACGGTGAAGTTGTCTGGTCTGCATTAGATTTTTCGTCATATGAAGACTACACTGTATCACAAAATCAAATCACTGATGAAGGCAATAAAAAAGCAGCTGTGGATAAAATAGCCATTCGGATTGCAGAAAAATTAATCAATAAGTTGATGAGTAATTTTTAGTATAAAAATAATGAAGACAGGATTAATATATTTAATAATATAAATCCTGTCTTAAATTGTTTGAACAAAAAGCCCTTAAGGGTTATGCATTCATGAACTTGAACAGTCTTGAAATTTTTCTGGAAGCAGTCTTTTTATGGAGAACACCTTTTTTAGCGGCCTTATGAATAGCAGATTGAGTTTTTCTCATGAGTTCATCTTTATTATCGCTATTTGCATCTTTAGCAGCATGAAGGTTTTTTTCCAAATTTTTAAGAGAGGTTTTTACAGATCTGTTTCTAAGCCGTCTTACCTGACTCTGTTTTGCACGTTTCTTTGCAGATTTATGGTTAGCCAACTTGGTCTTGCTCCTTGTTTAAGTGTAATAAATTTAAAATTTCATCTTATTTAAGACAACAAAAATATATGAATTGTTGATTTTTGTCAAGGAAAACTTGTGAGTGGAATGTTAAAAAATACAGCATTGCTGACCATTTTAACTTTTGTCAGCCGTGTTTTTGGGATAATAAGAGATGCTGTCATTGCCATGTGTTTTGGTGCAACATCCCAAAGTGATGTTTTCTTTATTGCTTTTCGCCCCTTTGATCTTGTCAGAAAGTTGTTTTCCGAAGGAATTCTGAGTGTTTCATTTGTGCCGATATTCTCTCAAACACTGAAAAAAGAAGGACACCAGAAAGCACTTGCATTGGCTTTCTCCTTTTTTTGTTTTTTATCTTTAGCCGGTATTCTAATTGTACTTGTGGGGATTATTTTTGCCCCTTTTATAATAAAAATTCTTGCGCCTGGATTTATGGTCTATTCCTATGAATATGGGGTGACAATTATATTATTCAAAATGATGCTGCCTTATTTCTGGATAGTTCTTATTGCTGCCTTTTGCATGGGCGTATTGAATTCTTTGGGAAATTTTGGAGTTCCAGCTCTTGCACCTATTGTTTTTAATCTGGTGGTGATAGGGTTTGCTCTTCTTGTATCAAAATATTTTGATACGCCTATAATGGGCATTGCAACAGGGGTTACTATCGGTGGTTTACTTCAGCTTTTCATCCAGATTCCTTTTATGATCCGCCTGGGGATGTTAAAAATACCTGGGCTTCAATTTTTCCATCCCAAGGTTTTAAAGGTCATAAAAGTAATGGTTCCATGTATGATTGGGGCTGCCACCTACCATATTAATATTGCAGTGGCTTCATTTTTTGCCTCTAAACTTTCTGAGGGCAGTGTATCATTCATCTATTATGCAGACCGGCTGGTCCAGTTTCCCATGGCCCTTTTTGCTGTTTCTGCTGCAACAGTGCTATTGCCCGAATTTTCGAAAAAAGCTGCTTTAGGGCAGATGGATGAAATTGCCCGCATGTTTTCAAACGGGGTAAAGCTTGTCTTTTTTATTACAATTCCGGCAATGGCCGGACTGATTGCTTTAAATGAAAAAATTGTTGCGCTTTTATTTGGATACGGAGTTTTTAATTCCCTGGCCATTCAGCATACAGCAGATTGTCTGATTTTTTTGAGTTTAGGGTTGTGGGCGTTCACGGGGGTTCGATTGTTTGTCACTTTGTTCTATGCCCTCTCCAATATAAAAATTCCATTTTATTCCGCCGTCATTGCAATTCTTTTAAATCTTATTCTCTGTTTTTTATTTATTGACAGCCTTGGACTCAAGGGGTTGGTTATGTCGGTTTCCATATCTGCCATGGTTGGATTTGTTTTTTTATTTGCCAATATTCCAGGTGCTGTTAACATCAATAAATTTGAGATAATGGTTTCTGCTTGCAGATCATTTTTTTTATCTGTTATAATGTTTTTTATTGTCAGACAGGCAGCTGTTCTTATACTGGCAGAAAAGAGCAATAAATTTTGGTTTGGAGCAGGGGTTTTGGCTTGTATATGTTTTGGAATGATTTTTTACTTTAGTGTGAACTTTTTTATCTCAAGTCCTGAATTGAAATTACTAAAAAGGGGATTGATCAGGAATAAATCATGACAACTATCGAAAAAATTGGTTTTTATATTTCAGTATTCGTCATTGTGATATTGTTATTTTTTATTTTTTTTTCAGAAAATGGGGTTTTTGATTATAAAATGCTAAAAGAAAAGGAAAGGTCAGTTTTAAACCAGGTTCAGACAATTGATCAGGAAAATAAAAAACTTGAAACTGAAATTAAAAGTTTAAAAACAGATATGGATTATATCAAACATGTGGCAAAACATGAACATGATATGGCTGAAGAAGATGAACTCATTTTCAAAGGCAAATCCGGAAATAAGAGGGATACACCATGAAACAAGAGTTAAAAACATTTGAAGTTGCAAGGATTTATGAAAACCAGGGGTATTTCGAAGAGGCGATGAAAATTTATTCGTTTCTGGATAACCGGGAAACTTCTGATGAGGTCAGGGCAGGTTTAAAGCGCATGAGAGAAAGGATGGAAGATAAAGATTCGGGCAGTCTTTCTGAAAATAGAATATCCAGGCTTTATCAAGAATGGTTGGGTCTGATGATTTTAGAACGACGCCTCGATAATTTTAAAAAAATTAAATCACATCCTTGAAATTTATAAAATTTTAAGTTTTTAGGTTGAAAATAAAGTTTAAGATGATATTAACATGGTATTAACAAAAACTTAAACAGGAGCTTTGCGATGGATCCCAAAGATATGCCTGAAACAGAAATAGCGACAACAAAAATTAATCCCAATAGAAACAACACAGACCCGGTTCAAGACAGTAAAAAGAAAATTGAACCCTCCCATTTGAAAAAAAATGAATTTGCCTTGATTCTTTTTGGAGCATTATTATTAACTATTATTATATTTTTTATTTTTTTCCGG
>JABIYQ010000295.1 GCA_018702715.1 Desulfobacula sp.
GGCAAAATCTGAGAATCATCATATTCGACGACTTTCCAGCGAAGGATGCCGACCGAGATTACCATGGGCAATGGCTTTACCTGAATTTAAAAAGGATCCAACTACGGTCATTAAACTACTGGAAAACCTCAAAAATGATGAAAGTGAATACGTCAGACGATCTGTTGCCAATAACCTGAATGATATATCAAAAGATCATCCGGATCTTGTGCTAAAGCTAGCAAAAGAGTGGAAAGGTCAATCGCCTGAAACTGATCAGTTGATCAAACATGCTTGCAGTACGATGTTAAAAAAAGGATTAACTGAGGTGTTGGAATTGTTTGGCTTTGGCAATCCAGAAAACATCAATTTATCAGAATTTCATGTTGACCGTGATGTAAAGTTGGGTGATATAATTCAATTTGGATTTTCCATATCATCAGAGAAAGGACGACTTGGAAAATTACGGATAGAATATGCTATTGATTTTATGAAGTCAAACGGCAAACAAGCAGCAAAAGTATTTAAAATTTCGGAAGGAAATTATCAAGATAATGTCAAAAAGATAACCCGACATTATTCCTTCAAGAAGATTACAACCCGTAAATATTATTGTGGATTGCACGGGATATCAATAATTATCAATGGCAAAGAATTTATTCGAGGAGAGTTTGTCCTGCTGGATTGATGATCAGCCGTACCAGAGACGAATAAACTTTTTTAACAATTTTTCAATTTTTCCACTGGTTTCATACCACCATGGTTCCCCTGGAAATGTGATACGGTTTTCGGTGATGGCCTTCACATGACTAAAAGCCAATAATCCTTCTTTGCCATGAACTCGGCCCAAACCACTAATGCCTTTCCCGCCAAATGGAAGATCAGCCATCCCATATCCTGAGAGAACATCGTTAATAACCACAGACCCTGAATTTAATGCAGAGGCGATTTTACGGGTGGTATTTTTATTCCGACCGAATACTGATGCAGACAATCCATAACCATTTGAATTTGCTTTTTTGATGGCATCCTCAATGGTATCAAACGGCGTAACCGTTATAATTGGGCCAAAGGTTTCATCATTGCATAAAAGTGAATCATCAGGTGGATCGAAGACAACAGTGGGAGCAACAAACCGTGAAACATCTTCAGTTATGCCCATCACCTTTTTTGTGGATGCTGGTAATTCACCCAACTGTTTGTTTATCTTTTTTAATCCAGCCGAAATAGTGATTGGACCAATGTGATTTTTTTTCATCGAACCTGCAGACATGGATTTTATCAGTTTCGAAATTTGCTTACAGAAATCAGGATAAATACTTTTCTGGACAAAGATATTTTCTACTGAAATACAGGTTTGTCCTGCATTACTCATACCCCCCCAGACAGCAGCTTTTACCGCCCGGTTCAGATGGGCATCCCCAAGCACAATCATGGGATCTTTGCCCCCCAACTCAAGAATAGCCGGTTTGAGATTTTTGGCACACTCAATGGCAATTAATCGACCGATTTTTGTACTGCCGGTAAAACAAATTATATCTGTTTTCTGCGAGGAAACCAAATGCTGACCCAAATCACCCTCCCCATAAACAACTTGGAAAACGTCATTGTAATCGCCAAGTGAATCCCACACTTCTTTTAAAATGGCAGTAGATAAAGGGGTATGCTCAGAAGGTTTTAAAACTACACAATTACCGGCAAGGAGTGCCTCAACAACTGGCGAAAGAGATAAAATCAGAGGATAATTCCAGGGAGAAATTATACCAGCAATACCAAAGGGTTCATATGTTACCCGGGCTCGTTTATATTTTAAAAAACCTGAATTACGGGACTGTGTTTTCAATACTTTTTTGCTCAAATGAATTGCGTGGTTCAAATGATCCATGGATGTGAAAACTTCCAGTAGGGCTTCGAAAGATTTTTTACCCGTTTCATCGCAAACGGTATCCACAAGATCATCAATCCGTGAAATTAATTTCTTTCTAAATTTGGTAATTAACAATGATCGGGAGGATACGGACTCCTGTTTCCAGGAAGAAAATATATTACTAGACCTGACGAGCATATCATCCAACTGCGCGGTTGTCGTAAGGTTAACCTCTCCAACAATTTTTCCAGTGCCAGGATTATGTACTTCTAAAGTTAAATCTGAAAAGTTGTTATCCACTAAACTATGTAATTATGGATTTTCATAGAGATGAATTTTAATATGAGACTTATCATAAGGGCAATAACAAACACCCCACATGCGGCATCCTTCCGGGAGCTCCTTTTCAAACCACCGGGCCAGTTTTCCGGTACCGCGGTTGGCATTCTTGTTGTCGGTATCATCAAAACCGATATAGACACGCATGGGAAACCCCCATA
>JABIYQ010000205.1 GCA_018702715.1 Desulfobacula sp.
ATATAGTGCATTGTAATCTGTGAAATCCGTGTTGAAGGTGAGAGGATGAGAAAAGAAGAGCGTTTGGATAGAAAAAAGAGGATATGTCATTTTCGGGATCTTGAATTCTGCAGACGGGCTTTTGATGCGGCAATGCAGATATTCGAAACTACGGAAAAGTTTCCTCCGTAAGAAAGTAAGAAAGGTTCTCCATGGTAGATCAAATTAGAAGAGTGTAACCTTTTTGCGTTTGGTTTTAAAAAGACTTAAGTCCCTGTTAATCTATCCAAATACAAATCATCACGGTCTGTGTCATAGTCATCTGGATAGCCTATTGCGCCAAACATTCTCTGATTCAGCAAAGTTCTTTCTCTCTGCATATGGGCTTCCCAGTAGATATCCCAATCTCCGCTTGTATATACCGAGCGAAGAAGCAGCGTAGACTCAGCACCCTCTATTGACCACCGTCGTCCTGACCCTTCCATTCTTTTTTTTACAGTGTGCCCACAGGATGATTCAACAACACCGGTTCCAATTGGATATCCTGCTTTCAAATATTCATCATATTTCATCCATGGCCTATGATTTTTGAAATACCGTATCACATCTTTGATAGATTGCAATTGACTCTTATTAAGCCTTCGTTTGGCAATGATTTGCTTTAATCCGCCAATAACTCGTCCTACGCGGCCTTCCAAAATTGCCAGGAGGTGCTTATATACCCACTGGTTGGTTTTTTTTGTTTCATTGTTTCCATGCAGGGCGTTACCAGCGAGCCAAAGGTACTCAACAACATGAATGATATCTAAAATTCCAACATGTTCGATACCTTTTAAATGTCCCTCAACCAGCGTCCACAAATGTAAAGCACCATCTAACAGTACTACCCATTGTCGACGGTATTGAGGATCCCTTGCTTGAGCATCACGGATGATTTCATCCACAACATCAGCTTTTTTACGTTCCAGGCTTGCTAAACGGCGTATATTCTTTGCCTTCACTTTATTTTGCTCATGGTTGTTTCGAGTTTTATCCGGATAGATCAGACCTTTTGCAACATCTTCAGCACTACGGTCTTTTTTATCTACCGTATAACTGATACCAACCAGAGCCTCTTTCTTTTTCTGGCGTTTTTCCCCTTTACCCATACGGGCTTTTAGCTCTGCCAACTCACGCTTAATGACAGGGACTCCTTTACCGTCAAAACTCAATACCTGAAATTCGCCTTCATCTTTCGGGAAAGGCGGGGACTTGTGTTCATAAAACTCATCATAACTTGTACTTGTGTCACGGGCTACCACTTCAAAACGACTTGAGCTAACTTTTAATCCTAAAACCTTCTCCAATGTAGCTTTTGATTCATCAAAGGAATCCCGAACGCTTAAATAATCCATAATCTCCTGCAGAAGGTATGAATAACATCTATCTGGCAAATCTGCCTGCCCATCCAGCGGCATTACGCCACAATTGCCTTCTGAGCGATAACAACTCCGCGGGACTTTGAGTTTCCCAAAAATCGAAAAATAATCTCTTCCATGCAATCGGTTTTCCTTTTTCAATATTATATCGTTCTCAAGCTTAAGCTCTGGCCCTATATTACCGGTCCCTTTTTCAGCAAAATAATATTTCATTCCTGACAAAGCGATTGTTTGGGCTAATTGAAATATGTTTTTTTCCATTTCATAGGCCTGCATAGCTTCAGCATTTTCCCGTACAAAGCTAAAAAGAGTTTGCAACCCCAGCTTACCGTCTGATATACACTTTTCTTTAGATATGGCCCTCATTTTTCACTCCAGTATGGTTTTGGTTTAGTTGTCCAATTCAACCATGCCATACTGGAGGGCCATTGTCCAGTCATTTGATTTTATTTGAAATTTTCACTCCTATTTTCTTAAACGCAAAAAGTTTACACTCCAATCAAACTGTAACGCAGCGCTCCGCACTTTACCTTCCAGTTCGATATGGTCAACGCATAAAACCTTCGCCAAAGGCGAATTGAAGTGCCGGATAAATCAAAGTCTTGATTTATCCGGCTTAAAAAAAACAAACCGTGTCAATCCGTGAAATCCGTGTCAAAATATTTTCTGTCTTGAATTCAAAACTCAAAATTCAAAACTCAAAATTCTCCCTTCGGTTCGGCGTGCCAGAAAGCAGGAGGCAAATCTCTATGGCCAAAAAGAAAACAGCTAAAAACACGG
>JABIYQ010000516.1 GCA_018702715.1 Desulfobacula sp.
CAGGGCGGCAACAAATTCAATTTCACGATTTTTAAAAAGTCTCTGGGTTTTTGAAAGCAGTCTTAAGACCCCTTTGATCTCTTCTTTCATGATAATAGGAGCCACCAGAATACTTTTTATTCCTTCTTTGCCAATGGCTTTTTTATGCTGAATATGAGGATATGAGAGAGCATCGGGTATGGCCACAGGTATTCCTGCCAGAGCTTTTATGACACTCAATTCTGCATCTATTGGACCGCGGTTGAGATATTCCCGGCTAAGGCCAAAGGAAGCTTTCAATATTAGTTTTTCCCCTGCTGCATCCAGCAATCTTATGGTTGCCGCATCAACTCCTATAACCTTTGGTACTTCCTGCACAATCACATCCAGAACTTTTTCTACATCAAGCGTAGATGTGATCATTTTTGTCACCTTCTGAAAAAGGTGAAGAAACTCTATTGTTTTATCTGCCATATTCTACCATATCGTTTTTGTAAGCCGGTTCAGTACTTTGAATTCTTTTTTTCAATGTCAGACATATAATTAAAATATTTTTGAACAAATTTTCCAGAGACGGTATCTGCAACAGAAAATAGAAAAGCAATATCCGGCATAAATTGTCCTGAAAAGGCCAGGAATACAGTTTGTGAAAGTTCAAAAAGCATATCCTTTATTTCATGTCTATCCGAGGGAAACTCAATGACTCCATAAACCCTGCACCTTGCCGGTCTTATCTCATAGACCTGACATCCTGAACCATCATTAAACGGACATAACCCACCTTCTTTTTTATACGTTTCAACAGCCCTTTTTATCATTATTTCTCTTTGACCTGATGTAAAGAGCTTGTTCATTTTAGAGTGCAGATAAATGACTTCTATGAGTTGGAGATCAAACCTTTGGGAACAACATTTGTTCATTACTTTCCCGCATTGGACATGACCCTCTTTGGATTGGATTTTAACTTCTTTATCAATATTTTTGATCAAGTCTTCATAATCAGAAAAAAAACGGCTTAAATCGACTCTGTTTTTAATCTCTAAAGAGGGCTCCCTGATTTTCAGGACACCTGATTTTTTCCCATATTTTTTTAATAATTTCCACTGACTGTAATTTGAGGGATTTGCATTTGAGGACTTTAATTGTTTTGAAGCAGCTTTTAGGGTAAGGCCCTTTCGAATCATGTAGGAAGTGACAAAGGTTCCAGTTCGCCCAATCCCGTGCCGGCAATGAATCAGTACTTTTTTCCCAAGATATATGGCCTCATCAAGCCAGGCAAGCGCTTTTTCCATATCTTCAATTTTAGGGATATCCTCATCCCATATTGGAAGATAATATACTTCAAACCCGTAAGATGCTTCAAGATCATGAAGATCGCTGAATTCAGCACAAAGATTCACAATTCCATCAATCCCCTGGGTTTTTATGGTATCTAATTCTGTATAAGACATGGGGGCATACCCCACAGCAATACTTTCCGTGATCCATGTTATGGGATACTGGGACATCGGGTCTCCTTTAGCATCATCCTTTTTCCTCAACAGCCGACCTGAAATCATACCGCCCGTTCATAAAATCATCAATCATCAATTCTAATTGAGTGTTCTCTTTAAGATACATATCCATGAGTTTTGTGGCACCCAAAAGTCGCCCTATCACATCCAGTGTTTCCTCCATGGACCTTAATGTTGCATTTTTAAACTCAGCATCAACAAGATCTGATTTAATCTCGACCATAAATCCAAGCCGGGTTAAAATTCCTTTAATAAAATTGGCCCGAAGCATCCTTCCATCCGGGTTTCCACCACCACCGGAAAACCTGAAAAGAATATAATTATCCTCTTTTATAGAAGAGCAGATCGTATCTAAAATAACAAAATGATATCCAAACCTGAAGTTTACATTCAAATACTCTTTTGACACAACGGCATAACTTCCGAACTGGGGTGAATCAGCACTGATAATGCCTCCGGCCATGACAATTCTGTCATACTCCTCCCAGTCAAAATGGGAGGTTTCAGACCAGGATATGCCGGGATGTGAAAGTCCTTTTAATAAGGCTTTCATGGGAATACAGGTAATATCTTCCGATTTTAAAATATCATTTTCCTTTTGAACTTGTTTTATTCCTGAGCCCACATCAAGGATATAAAAAAGCATGGGGATATTGGAGATAAGTTTTTTTGCCCCTTTTTTCCGGCTGCCTTTTCGATTGCCGGACAAAAACATTTCTTTTACAGCCATTTCATGGGTAAACCTGATAATATCATGAAGAGATCGACATGCTTCCGGCACAAAAGAGCGGGCATTTGGGTCTGTGAGTTTTAATTTGGCTGAAAAATTAATCACATACCGCAGTTTTGTCATAAAAGAACTGTCTTGAAAAAAATCCTCCCTGGGTGCTGATCTTTTTATCAGAGAGTTAACGATTCCTTCGTAGACCATGCAATTGTCAGCATCAACAGTTACCTGGCTTCCCGAAACCAAGGCATCAAAACCATGACTGACATTTACAATGGCCGGAACTCCAAATTCCCTGGCAATGGATGAAAAATGGCTGGCACGGCTTCCTGTTTCAATAATAATGGCAGACATATGATGAATTGCCTTAACCAATTGTGGGGGGGCCTGTTTAACAACAACAACTGATCCTTTGGGAATAAGGGGAAGTTGGGAAAGTTGTTCAAGCCTGTAAACGATGCCTGACCCAATACCCTGACATACGGTTTCTCCTTTGGAACAAAGTATATTATTGGGGATAGACAATGTCTTTTCCGAGATGTCCTGAATTTTGGCCGGATGAATGTTCAAAGGCCTTGACTGGAGGACAAAAAGTCTGCCCCTTTTATCCTGACACCATTCAATATCCTGGGGTTCATTAAAATGAGTCTCAAGTAAAACACCCCATCTGGCAAGGGTTAAAGCAGATGCCTCATCAAGGGAAAGTTGATCTTTTGTCTGCGAATCTGTTTGAACCGTGCGGGTTGAAAGACCCGGTTCTAAAATAGTTTGGTTTTTTTTGGCACTTGTTTTAGTGCTCAAAATGGTATCAGGATTATTTTTTGATACCTTGATAACATCCGGAGCTACTCCTCCGTCCACCAGCAGCTCGCCCTGACCCCAGACGGAATGGATCAATAAATTTTGGGACTTTGAGTTTTCTAAATCCTTTGTATACATGACGCCGGATGCTTTTGAGTCAACCATTTCAAGGACCAGAACAGCCATGGGAGTCTCGCTGTCCAATATCCCCTGATTGACCCTGTAATAGAGTGCCTGTGAAGAATATTTGCCGGCAATAACCTGTTTGTATCCGTTTAAGATATCCTCTTTTTTTACATTTAAAAGTGTTTGATACTGGCCGGCAAAAGAGGCTTTGCCATCCTCTTTAACAGCGCTGCTTCGAAGCGCAACCCTGAAGTCTTTTTTGACATGCCCAAGATCGTTTAAGGCATTTGTTACAGCTATATCAATATCTTCGGGTACAACAGCATTTATTATTAATTGTTCAATTTGCTTTGCCGTTTGTTCCAAAGATGTGGACGTGTTGATATCAAGATCAGATAAGAGTTTATTAATAGATTTTTGTAAATTATTGGTTTCCAGAAAATAATGAAAAGCATTGGTTGTGATAACAAATCCAATGGGTATTGGCAGGGCAAGTTCCTGTGTCAGATGGAATAAGGAGAATGCTTTTTTACCTGTAATGGTTTCATTAAAAGATTCATCAGTGTCAAACCCGATGGTAAATGGTGGTGAAAAATCAAACGCCGGCGGAGCAAGCATGAACCGGTTATAAAAATCAAATTTTTTAAAATAATCTTTTAAGCTCCAATTGCTTGATGGACACATTTTTAAAAGCTCATCAACCATTTTTGAAACAGAGTGCCCAAGGTGTTCATATGTTGTGACAACGGCCTGAAAATCATGTTTTTTTTGACTATAATACATGTCTTCCAGGGTTGCCATATACTCATGTGCAGCCTTGTCATGTTCCAGCAATGCTTTAAAGGATTCATATTTTTCCCTTAAAACGGTTCCCGGAGAAAACACCTGAAATGTCCAGTATCTGAATAAATTCTTAATCAGCATGTTCTATACCTTCTACTTTTTTATGGGCAAAAAAATGAGCCGGGTTATTTATGCAGCATTAAAATCGCATGCAAAACTTCTTTTGCAAAAATCTGCTGAAAATTTTTTGCTTGTTATCCTTAAAAGATAATATCAGGTAACTATAATAACGTGACATATTATTAAGGTCAAACTTTATTATATCTTTGTCCATGGCAAAAGCCTTGTTGGGAAAGCTCCCTATACAAAAGAAGAGAATCAAATTTTTTAATGGCTTTCATATTATGAATGCTTGAAAATTTTCATTTTTTATTAATATCATTCTTTAAAAACATTTTTCTCTTCTTTAAAGTCGCAATAAAAATATTGCGTTGCATGGTTTTTATTGCGCTTTTATCATAACTCTTTTTTTTATCCTGACCCCACATTTTTGATACCTCTAACATTGGTCCCGCTTTAAAAGCATTTTTTTTTATTTTCAAATAAGGATCATACCTGGCATGATTCTGGCTACAAGTAGGGGTTGACAGAGAATAGTAATTTTTTATTAAGGAGAGCAAATATGACAAATAGTTCTGTTTTAACTGTTTGCGGCATGTGCACGGTGCGCTGCCCAATAAAAGTGCAGGTTAAAAATGGACAGGTATCCTTTATCGAGGGTAATCCCCATGTTCCTGCAATGAAAGGGGCTGTCTGTCCCAGAGGTGCGGCCGGTACAGGTCTGCTATATGATAATGAACGGCCCCAGACACCACTGATCCGGGTAGGAGAGCGTGGAGAGGGTAAATGGCGTAAAGCATCCTGGGATGAAGCATTTGATTATGTGGCTGAACGTCTGGGACAGGTCAAAGAAGAATATGGTGCAAGGGCTATTTCCCTTTCAGACCGGGGAGGTCCTTTCAGGGATTTTCACCGGGCATTTCTGCGGGGTCTTGGAAGCCCCAATTATATTAACCACGATTCTTCCTGTGCCCGAAATGTCCAGCATGCAGCTTTGTCTCTGACGGGAAAGGGCCGCAAGGCAGTGGCTTATGATTTTAAGAACAGTAAGCATGTGGTTCTCCAGCTTAGAAATATTTTTGAGTCTGTAAATGTCCAGGAAGTCAATAATCTCATGGATGCCATGGAAAAAGGATGCAAACTCAGTGTCATTGATATTCGTTCCAACATATCTGCCTCCAAGGCCCATAATTTTATGAAGATCCGTCCTGGAACCGATTATGCATTTAACCTTGCTGTGATAAACGAGATCATCAGTAAACGATTCTTTGATAAAAAATTTGAAAACCAATATATTGAAGGATTCAAAGAACTGGAACAATTTGTGGAAGTCTATACGCCTGAATGGTCTGAAAAAGAAACGGGTATACCCGCAGACCAATTACGCAATTTTGTCAAGCAATTGGCAGAGGCCGCACCGTCTGTGATCTGGCATCCGGGATGGATGGTAGCAAGATATACTGACTCTTTTTATGTTTGCCGCACGATTTATATCATCAATGCCCTGATGGGATCCTATGGTGTAAAAGGTGGACTTCCTTTTGTGAGCAAACCCGGTGATGTTGGCCGCAAAGGCTTGAAAAAATTTATGGATCTTTATCCAAAACCCGAAGAAAAACGAGCAGACGGCGTTGGCTGGAAATACAAGCATTTTCAGGAAGGCCCGGGCCTGGCCCATCTGCTTTTTGAAGCAATGGAAAAAGAAGATCCTTATCCTGTAAAAGCCTACATTGCGTTCCGGCACGACCCTCTTATGGGGTTTCCTGAACCGGAACGACTAAAAAAAATGTGGGAAAACCTTGATCTTCTGGTTTCCGTAACCTTTAGCTGGTCTGATACTGCATGGCATTCAGATGTGGTCCTACCCATGTCAACATATCTTGAAAGAGAAAGTGTTATTGCCACGAAAAATGCTTTGAAACCGCAATTTTTCATGCGTAAAAGGACTGTGGAACCCTGTTATGATACCAAAGCCGACTGGGAGATTTTTTCCGGGCTTGCCAAACGCATGGGTCTTCCTGAACTGGTCTTTGAAACTGCTGAAGATCTCTGGAATTTTCAACTGGAAGGAACGGGTGTGAAAATTGAACACTTTGACGCAAAGGGAATGGTTTCACTGGCTGACAAACCTGTATACCTTAACTTTGACGACTACAAGTTTAAAACGCCCAGCGGCAAAATTGATATCATTTCGGAAAAATTTGAAGACAGCGGCATTGCTTCACTTAAACCCTATGAATCTCCTAATAAACCCAAAAAACAAGGAGATTTCCGACTTACTTTCGGCAGGTGTGCTCTGCATACCCAGGGACACACGGTAAATAATCCCATGCTGTCGGATCAGATGTCTGAAAATGTACTCTGGATACATACGGATGAGGCCCAAAAACTGGGAATTTCAGATGGTGAAGTCGTTAATGTCACCCAGAATGATTATACGGAAACCATTAAAGCCAAAGTAACTGATTTGATTCATCCTGAGGCTGTTTTTGTTATCCATGGTTTTGGCCATCGACTGGAGGTTGAAAGTATTGCTTTTGGTAAGGGCCTGGCAGATAACAAATTCATGGCAGGCGGTATGGACATATGGGACAAGGCAGGCGGCGGGATTGCCTATCAGGAACATTTTGTAACCGTATCCAAAGCTTAGGCTTAAAAAATAAAAAAGCCCTTTTTCAAAATCGAAAAAGGGCTTTTTTTATTCTTAGTGTATAGCCGAAAACCTGAATTTTTTTAATAATAGACGGGTGGGCACTCCTTATCCACTCTTTCCAAAAGGACAAACCGGAAATCTACAGGGGTCGCAGTTAAGACACAGGCCTCCGTGGCACAATTTTGCAAGATCCCTTTGTACGGGTTTTTCTCCGGCCATAAGTCTGGGTAGTATCAGATCAAAAATTGTTGTTTTATGGTATAGACCACAGGCAGGAAGCCCCATTATGGCAGTATTTTTATGATAGCCTAAAAGGAACATCGCACCGGGTAAAACGGCTGCCGAATAAAAAGTCTCTTCAAATCCTGAATCTTCTATCCCGGCCTTTGTCACATCGTCCGGGTCAACGGACATGCCCCCCGTTGTGATGATAATGTCCGTGTCTTTTTCCAGATAGGTTTTTATCTGCTTACTGATCATTTCATGGTCATCGGGCAGGATAACGACTTCTTCCAGTGTTGCGCCCAAGGCGGTTGTCTTTTTTTCAACAATCGCCTGAAACTTATCTTTGATAAGCCCCTTATACACCTCATTACCGGTAATGATCAGTCTTACTTTTGCCGGATTGAACAGTTTAACTGAAAATATCGGATAATGCTGCCGCGCAAATTTCACAGCTGTTTCAAGATCATTTTTCTGGATAACCAGGGGGATTGCCCTTGTTGCGGCAAGGCTGTTATTTTTTTCTACAGGACTGTTATTATGGATAGAAGCGCACATAACGTCCTGGATCATATTAAATTCAGTAAGGGCTTCAAAATCCACTTTAAAAAGGCCGGGGTATTCTGCTCTCAATTCCAGTTTTCCTTCCCTGGGAGCACCGGAAAATGTCACACCCGGCCCTGAGAGTACGGATGCAAGTTCCATCACGGCATCATCTTCATGGACTTGATCGTCTTTTAAATCCAGGACATAAAGATTATTTTTGCCCATGCGCATTAAACGGCATAAATCACCAGAGGTCACTTTGTGGCCTTTTTTAAATGCCGGGCCCTTAAATTCCCCTGGTATGACCTGGGTCATGTCATGAGCCAGAGTACAGCCGACTGCCTGATCAATGGGTATGGTTTTAAAAGGTATAACTTTTGTGCTCTCACACATTTTAATTTCCTTTTTTTTTAACTGATTGATAATAAGTTCCCAATGCACAGGGTCTGCAAAGGATTTCATTATTTTTCATGACTTCTCTTTTGTCCCTGACAACCTGGCCACATTTTGCGCACACTGATTTAAATCTTGTGGGACCCGGCATGTCGCATGCTAGAACATCGATTATCACTTCTTCAATGGTAAAAAGATCGTCAAGATCCATTCTTTTATATGCTTCAAGTTGCTGCTGGGCGCTGTCTGTAATTTCTGGGGCATATTTTGGGGCAAGATCCCTTGACTCTTCTGTGGAACAAATCCTAAAAGCAATACCTGTCTCAAGGTTTACAAAGGAAGCGGCCATAATGCCGTTGTCCACAAACCTTAAAGAACGTCTTCCAAGCCTGACACCGGTTACAAAGGAAATCGCATCAGTGGCACATCTGTCCATTTCCACATAAACGATGAGTTTTTTTATCTGGGGCATATCTCTCGGATTATCCAACCCGATGAGGCGGCACCCTTCCATTGCCATGCGTACCCCCACCACTTGTCCGGGACAAAGATGTCCATGAGCAACCGCAGATCCTTTTAACAAAATTTCAAAGTCTTCCATTTATTTTCTCGTTTATGCGATAAAATTTGAACTTTCAATTTGAACTTTCAATTTGAGCATTCAATTTGAGCATTCACTGATTATTGACCTTATGTTAAATTTAACATAAGGTCAATAAAAAAATTAGCGGCAATAAACCCTAACGTTGCAATGTTAGGGTAACTATGAATTTTAAAAACGTGTACACAATAATTAAAACCCTGTATAAACAGATTGTATAAACAATATAAAAAATTTGAGTCTCTACAAATAAAATCTTAAAAAGGAACTTAATGAAGCTTAAATCCAACCAATTGCTTCTTAATAATGATGGAGACATCATCATGGGTACTGGGAGAATGACAATCCTTGAATCTATTGATTCAACAGGTTCCATTAACAAGACCTCAAAACTGCTGAATATGTCCTATAAAACAGTTTGGAGTAAGATCAAATCCACGGAAAAAAATTTTGGAAAACCGATTGTTCTTGCCGATAAAAAAAAAGGTACAAAACTGACGAAAGACGGCAGAAATCTCCTTGAAAAATACAGACAACTCAAGCAGGCTTGTATTGAGGCGGATGACATCATTTTTGAAAATATTTTTTCAGACCGGACTTAAGGACTCACTCAAAAATAACTTTACATTTTTGAGTGAGCCCTAAAAAGTTTCTGCTTGAGATTGTTAAGAACAGGACTTCTCACGAATAAAAATACAGTAAAAAAGATAAAGTAAAAAAGATGCAGTAAAAATAATGCGCCGCAATATATTTATTGCACTCTAATTTTTTTACATTATACACAGTAGATAATACATAATAGCCCCTTTTATTAGGCTTTTTAATAAACAATTGAATATTATCCAAGTTGATATTAATTGCGGTTTTTTTCAGAGTTGTTTTCCCTTTCACCTGCTCTTCATTACTTTTTATTGCTTAAATCAAACATAATTTCAAATAGTTATCTAAAACATGTGTGTATTTTCATAATGGAACATCAGATTGGCATGTTTATCGCTATGTAATCATGTGAACCATTGCAGGATAAATGGTTTAAAGGAAAAATAAGAAATAAAATAATACGTGTTTGATAACAAAAAAATCTTTAACCAGATTCCATTTCGGAGGCTTTGAATGAGTAAATTTTATCTTTTCCAGGACACTAAAAAATGTATCGGATGTCATACCTGTGAAATCCAGTGCAAGTCCAATAAGAATCTTCCCGTGGGGCCGAAACCCTGTCAGGTTATTCAGGTGGGTCCAAAATTAATCGGTGGTCTACCAAAAACATCATTTGTTTTCATGCCTTGTTTTCATTGTGAAAACCCTTGGTGTGTGTCTGCCTGTCCCACTGGAGCCATGCAGAAAAGAGCCCATGACGGGATCGTGTTCGTGGACAAAGACCTGTGCGTGGGTTGTAAAACTTGTGTTTCTGCCTGTCCATGGGGTGCTCCACAGTGGAACTCGGATACGGGCAAAGTTGAAAAATGTGACTATTGCAAAGATAGGGTTGATGAAGGACTTGAACCTGCCTGCGTAACAACATGCACCACTGGCTGCCTGAATTTCGGCAAGGTGGAAGAAATGACACAGATTCGACGTGAGCGGCATGCTACAGCCGTGGCATCCTATGAAACGGCAGCTTTTAGTTGAGTAAGGAGTAAAGATGGTAGCAAAAACCTGTCCCGTTCGAAAAACCGGTATCTATCTTGCTGAGCAGATTAGTTCCGGATATTTAACAGACCCCAGGGGAAGGAGAATCTCTGAACAGATTTTAATGTTGACAGAAGAGATTTCCGAAGGGGCTGCAGGTAATGAACACCTTTCTGCCATTGATTCTCTCATTGACGAATATTTTTATGCAAACAGCCCTGAGCAAAACCAAAAAACAGGTAAAGCCCTGAAAAATATTATAGATGACCACAGAGAAGTCTTTCAAAGTCATATTGAAACCAGGAACTGCCCCTCCCATGATTGCGAGCAATTGACACCTTCTCCCTGCCAGATGGCATGCCCGGCAGGGATTGATATCCCGACTTACCTGAGCCTTATAGCCGAAGGCAAGGATGCACAGGCAATAGAAGTTATGCGCCGGGATAATCCATTACCCTGGGTTTGCGGACTTATCTGCACAAGGCCCTGTGAAATGATGTGTGTCCGTGCCCGTATTGACACACCCATCTCCATAAAATTTTTAAAAGCATTTGCAGCAGAAAGAGCCATGTCCAACAGGGAATATAAAAACCCTGAAAAAAAGGAATTTAACGGCAAAAAAATCTGCATTGTAGGTGCCGGGCCGGGAGGGCTTACCGCTGCCTATTATCTTGCCCTTATGGGATATAAAGTAAGAATTCTTGAAGCGCTTCCCATACCCGGCGGAATGCTCATGGTGGGAATTCCCAGATACCGGCTTCCAAGGGAAGTAATAGATAGGGAAGTGTCCATGATTGAGGACCTTGGGGTGGAGATTTCCTACAATACTCGTTTTGGTGTGGATGTCACTTTTGAAGAATTAAAAAAACAAGGGTTTGATGCGTTTTTCATTGCAGTTGGAGCCCATAAATCATGGCCATTGGACATTAAAGGGGAAAAAGAGTTTCCCCATGTTTTTGATTCCATTACTTTTTTAAGGGATGTGGCCCTGGGAGATCACCATGCACCGGGCAAACGTGTGGTTGTCGTTGGCGGGGGAAATGTTGCCATAGATGCTGCAAGAACAAGCCTGAGACTTGGTGCGGATAAGGTCATCATTGCCTACAGGCGATCCAGGAACCAGATGCCCGCCGATATTGAAGAAGTTGAACAGGCTGAAGAAGAAGGGATAGAATTCTCATTTTTAACCATTCCCAAAGAAATCATAGGGAAAGGAAAGTCTATATCAGGACTTTCCTGTATTAAAGCCGAGCTGATAAAAAAAGAAGGATCTGACAGGCTGGCTCCTGTACCCATTTCAGGCCAGGATTTCATTATTGAGGCAGATGCAGTGATCAGTGCTATTGGTCAATATGTTGATGACCAGGGGCTGGAAGCTTTTGACCTGATGGGCTGGAGTCGAAGAGGGACCATTGAGGTTAACCACGCCAGTATGGAGACAAGCATGCCGGGTGTGTTTGCAGCAGGAGATGCAGTATCAGGACCTGCCACAGTGGTTGAAGCCATTGGAGGCGGTAAAAGGGCAGCAGATGCCATTGATCGTTACCTGAATCATATCCCCCAGCCAAGGATGCCTAAAATTCCTGTCAGACATACAATAAATACACCCATTGAAATTTCCGCCAGCCGGAAAATGACACTTAAACACCCGGAAATGCTAATGCTGAATATGGATCGGCGGAGAACAACCTTTCAGCAGGTGGAATTGGGTTATGATGAACAAAGCATCCGCCAGGAAGCAGCCAGGTGCCTGCGGTGTGATATCTGTCGAAGATGTTCTAAATGTGTGGATATCTGCCGGGATAAGATGGGAATTGATGCCTTGCAGTTCGGATACATGAATTTTGATGATCCCACTGAAACAGATTTCAGGACAACAAGTGAAAAATGTATTACCTGTGGTGCTTGTGCGGCAAATTGTGAAAACAAAGCTATTGTCATTGAAGAAGAGGATGGTCAAAGGATGCTGAAGCTTTGCGGTACAATATTGAATAAGCAGGCC
>JABIYQ010000592.1 GCA_018702715.1 Desulfobacula sp.
GCCATCTGCTATGCCTCTTTGTTTTATTACCTGGGTAAGACCCTTTTAATTCAGCGTCAGGCTGCTGATCTGATTAACCGGTCTGGTTTAAACGCGGCTGAGATGTTTGTGGGCGAGCTTTATCTGAAAAGGCTAAGGGATCTGGGTGTCCTTGGGAAAGGAAAGGAAATAGATTGTCCCCTTGATTTCAAACAATACGGTAAATTAGCATATGCTGAGCAGTTGGTTAAAGCTATTTCCTATCGCAATGACGGCAAGGGGAATCCCCATCCTTTTGGCGATATACTGGCAGAAGGGTTTGTCAGGGCTGCTGAGAAATGGGGCCGTTTGGAGGGAGAAAATTCTGATCTCAAAACCGGCCTTCTAAAGTTCCCCCATTGGGGATTGCCTAAGCATAAGCTTGAGAGGTCCCAACTGGACTGGGGCTATGGTACCATTTTAGGGGATAGGGATATCAATGAGCATTGCTTTGACATGCTAAGGGCTTTCCCAACCTATTTTAAACAGGTAAGGAAAAAATTACCTCCTTCGGAAAATGTTGTCAAAATCATTACAGATAAGATGGAGCCCTTTCAAGGGGATATGAAAATGCTCGATTTCAGCACGGAAAATATGTACTCAGAGCATATAATCAAACTTGTGAGCTGGCACAGATATTACACCCGGTTCTGGAAGCAATCTGCCCAGCTGTGCGATTTCCGTTGGCCGGATTTCCTAAACCTATACGGGCCTAAAATGACAGGCGTTACAGGCATAGCTGAACAAAGATTTTTCAATGATGTGACTGGTAAGAACTTTTCGTTTTTGGATGGTATTAACTTGGGTAAAAAGATTTGGAATCTGGATAATGCCATCTGGACCCTTCAGGGAAGGCACCGGGACATGGTCAAGTTTGCAGATTACATTTATACGAAACCCGGTACGACCTCCAGCGGATACCCTGAATATATGCCGGGGGTAAAAAATGGTAAGTGGGATTACGTGATTACATCTGGAAGACATTTTGATTCAGACCAATTTGAAGATTTTAAAACCCGCTTCTACCGATTCCAGGGATGGAACGAAAAAACGGGTTGTCCCGCAAGGAAGACTCTTGAATCCATTGGTCTTGATAATGTAGCAGATGAGCTTGAAAAGAATGGAAAAACATAATGGGATTAAAATACCAGAACATGAAGTACTTGATCTAATGTTGACCTTTGAAGGATTTAAGTGCGCGGCTGAATAAACAAATGATTCGAATTGCAAATAAAAAAGATCTTCCTGGAATTATGGTATTGATGAAATCAGATGGGGCCGGTTATTTTCAAATTAACTTTAGGTCCCTAAAGGGAGAATGAAAAAATGAAAACAAGACAATTTATTTTATTTGTAATTATTTTATTTGTATTATTTTCTTGTTCAAAAGTTACCAATAACCTCAAAGTACCATCACAAAAAATAAATAACGTTGTTATCATTCAAAATATAAATCTGGTTGATATGACAAGCGATAAGATCATTAAAGGTCATTCCGTGTTTATAAAGGGTGACAAAATTATTGAAATCAAGCCCACTGAATCAATAAAAATACCTGAAAATTCCAAAATGATTAATGGCGAGGGTGGATATCTAATGCCCGGGCTTTCTGACATGCATATACATACTAACAAAGACTGGAATAATTGGCCGGTTTCGCCACTTCGTCTGTATCTGGCAAATGGTGTTACAACAATCCGCTGTCTGGGCCCAAAAGGAGGGGACCAGAAATATGCATTGAGATGGAGAGAAAAAATATCAAAGGGGCAGCTCATTGGACCAACCATTTATGCCAGTGGCCCTATTATTTACGGCCCTGTTCAAGATCCTGAAAGAACGGTTAACAAAAATATTGATGCAGGCTTTGATTTTATTAAACTATATTCATTTCTTTCCCAAAATGAATTTCAGAAAATAATGACCATGGCAAAACAAAAAGGTGTTTATACTGTTGGGCATATCCCATTCCAGGTGGGTCTGGATGGTGTTGTATCGAATGGAATTGATGAAATTGCGCACATAGAGGAACTTGCATGGGAATTTGTACATTTTAACAAACAATTGAAAATAAAGGGGTACAAATGGATCCCCTATGTCATAAAAATGGCTTTCCAACAATATCAGGCAGCCTACTCAAATCTTAGTATAGTGGATCTTGAAAAAAAATTGGCCCGGTCACTCTCATCTGTTGCTGATAAAGTTAAGACCGCCGACCTTCCAGTTGATACGACTTTGTATATTGATGATGTTATCGTTGAAAAATTGTTTGAGCCCAATACATTTATTTCAAAACCAATCAATAAATATTTACCTGGAAGCTACATCAATAGATTTAAACAAAAAAAAGAGAAACATCAGATACAATTCAAAGGCGGAGAGGATTTCGCCATTTTCAAACGCAATCTTGACAGACTTATATTCAATTATTTAAAAAGGCAAAAAGTTTTCTTAGTCCTTGGAACGGACTCAGGTACGGGTGCAATGGGTATTGTTCCAGGTTATTCTATTCATGAAGAATTGCGCATTTTGACTGAAAGCGGATATAGCCCGTTTGAAGCAATAAAAACAGGAACTGTAAATGCAGCCATGATAGTTGATAAAATGAACGGAAAAGGAAATTTTGGCACAATTGAAAAGGGTAAAAGAGCAGATCTTATATTGATAAAGAACAATCCGCTTGAAAATGTCTCAAATATTAAAAACATTGTTGGCGTTATGGCCTCAGGCCGATGGTATGATAAAGCAATGCTAAAAAAACTGATTGAATTATAAAATATAATAGTGGAATACTTATATTAATTTTTTTCAAACTGTTTTTCAAATAGTTACCCCTCGCATTAAGGGTGTAAAACCTGAATTAATTATCTCATCCAAAGGAGAATCAAATGTTCAAAAAGATAGTGTCTGTAACTGCAATTCTTATTGTTATCATTTCTATATCTGTCTATGTCTATCTGAAAAGTTTTCTACCTGATTATAATGAGACTCTTTTTGCACCGGGATTAAAAGGAAACGTCATGGTGGAAAGAAACCGTTTCGCAGTGCCCACCATTAGCGCACAAAATGACGATGATCTTTATTTTGCCTGGGGTTATGTAAATGCCCAGGACCGGATGTTTCAGATGGAATTTACCCGGCGTGTGGCTCAGGCCAGAATTTCCGAATTTGCTGGGGAATCCACCATTAAAACAGATTATTTTTTAAAGGCCATGGGTTTTTATGACATTGCGAAACGAGATACGCGTTCGATGAGTCCGGAGATAAAAAATTATTTGCAGCGGTATGTAGATGGTATTAATTATTATCTGAATAAAAACGGAGTGCCGTTGTACATGAAGCTCATGGGACTTAAAAAGGAGAAATGGGAAATTGCCGATGCCACAGCCGTGGCAATGATGTTAAATTGGTCTCTGACATACAATATGAAACACGAACTTTTATACCATCGCATGGGGGAAAAAATAGGGAAAGAAAAGGCTAAGGCTCTTTTAAACTTTATTCCGGCAAATACACCCACAATTATGGAAGATAAAATGGCTTTCAACATGGACAATAAGCAGTTTTCCACCATATCAAAAGAATTTGCCTGGCTTCTCGGTTCAAAATCTGCCAGTAACAATTGGGTGGTCGGTCCTGAAAAATCCGCCTATCAGGGAAACTTATTTTCATCAGATATGCAGGTACATGATTCAAAAATGCCTAACGATTTTTATCTGATCCGTGTCAAATCAAAAAACCATGATGCAGTAGGGGCACAGGTTGTGGGACTACCTTTCATCGTATCCGGTTACAGTCATAAATTTGCATGGGGACTGACAAATAACGGCGCGGATATGGTTGATCTCTTTTCGGAAAATATTGATTGGGAGGCTAAAACTTACCGCTACCAGGGAGCGGATTACCCCTTGAATTCAAAGGAAATTGAAATAAAAGTCAAAGGAAAAGATCCCGTGAAAAAGGTGGTCTATTATGTGGGCCGAAAACCCGTATTAACGGAATCTTTTCCTGATCTCGGGTTTGATGTAAGTCTGGATTGGGCGGGTTTTGATAAAATTAATGTGGAAGGTTTTTTTCACCTGAATCATGCTCAGAATCATGATGAATTTATCCGGGGAGCTAAGATGATTCGAATGGCACCTCAGAATATGGTATATGCCGATACAAAGGGAAATATTGGTTACCGGGTTATCGGTTCTCTGCCATTAAGAGAAAAAGGGACCGGTAATATTATACAAAATGGTGAGGAACATAAGAGTAACTGGAAGGGAAACATAGCCAATGAAGATTATCCACAAATTACAAACCCTGACCGGGGTTTTATTGCTACTGCCAATAACAAAGTACTAAAAAATGCCAACTTTGATTTTAATCCGACTTATGCTCCGGGATATCGATATGAAAATATTGTACGCATGCTTAGAAATAAAGAAAATATAGATGTTGATTATTTTAAAAAAATGCAAACAAACACTTACAGCGTTCTCGCTCCTAAAATTCAGGCATTTGCAAAAAAATATGTGTCTGCTGAAAGCAAAATAGAAAAGGAAGCTTTTGAGAGTTTGATGACCTGGGATGGATATAATCGAAAGACAAGTGCAGGTGCCAGTATTTATAATACCTTTTATGTTCGTCTGTTTTCTCAGATTTTAAATGATGATATCGGTGAAGAACTGGCAGCGGAATATATTATTTCCCGTTACATCAGCCAGGAAACGCTATTCAAATTATTAAAGGATGGCAGTAATTTTATTGATAATCTTTCCACGCCTAGACTAGAGTCTCTGGGAGATATAGCAACTGCGGCGTTCAAAGAATCTCTGGACATGTTAGAAAATATTTTTGGAAATTCAAATATTGAATCCTGGCATTGGGGCAGGATTCACCAGATAAAATTTGATCATGTACTGGGGAAATCTGCCATATTAAAGCCCATGGTAAACTACGGACCTTTTCCCTTTGAAGGTGACAGTGAGACCAATAATCGAGCCCGGTTTTATGAAGCCAAACCCCCTTTCATCGCCAATCTTGCTTCCGCCCCGAGGATCATTGTCAAATTTGATCCGGAACCCCGGGGCTATATGATGCTTATCACCGGAGAAAACGAATATTTTCTCAGCAAACATAATACAGATATGACAGATGCCTGGCTAAAACATGAATATTTTTCGGTTGAAGAAGAAGAGACTGTTTATAAAATGGTCCTGAAGCCGGAGTAGGAGAGTACTCATTGTCAAAAAATAGCAGGTTAGCATCACGTTGCCATCGGAAAAATGACTGTTAAAAAGACATTGGTGTTCAGTTTGTCTGGGAGGAAAAATAGACTGCAAAGGAAAGAAGGCTTCAGAACAAGACTGGATGCCATTATACGATGGGTAGGAAAATAACCCTAATTTTTGATGGCAGGACCGAACTCAATCCTGTTGCGGCCCGCATCCTTGGCCTTGTAAAGAAAAATATCAGAGCTGTTTAAAAGAATTTCCCAGGTCAGGTCTTCAGACAGGTCCCACTTGTCCATACCGCTCACACCAAAACTTGCAGTGACAGACATCTGCTCTTTATCATACTCCAGGGTCAAATCCTGAATTGCTTTTTTAAGCCGCTCAGAAATAATGACCGCACTCCTGATACTGGTGAATGGCAAAACGATCAGGAACTCTTCTCCACCATACCGGCCCACCCAGTCGATATCTTTTCTAAAGGATAACTGGAGGGTTGAAGCCACCTCTTTGAGTACATAATCGCCGCACTGGTGGCCATAAGTATCGTTGACTTTTTTAAAGTAATCAATATCGCACATGATGATGGAAATGGAGTTTTTATACCGTTTGGCCCGCCTGAATTCCTTGGGAAAGTGTTCATTGATATACCGGCGGTTGTAACAGCCAGTGAGCCCGTCCCTTACTGATATTTGCTTGATTTCATCAAGGGCTTGGGTCAGCTCCCGGGTTCTTTGTGTCACGGTTTTTTCAAGGTTATCCTTATATTCCTTGAGCCGCACCTGGGAGTTTTCCAGCAGGGTTACCATCTTTTTATAACTTAAGTTCCGGTAGGACAATACAGCTATCTGGTTTGCCAGAAGCCAGAGAAAATCCAGTTTTTTCTTGAATTCCTCTATGGAAATAACAGTCATTCGCCTAAAAGCCTGTAGCATTTGTTCCTTCTCCGCACCAATTTCCTCAGCATAGCAGGCAATCCTGTCTTCATCCACATCCCCGATGCAGTTCTGACCAATGAGCCAGTTGGCCATGTGAACCCCGCCGATAACAATGGGGGCAGCTGCATCAATAAATCCCACACCCTGGCATTTCATATAACAGGGCTGATCCTGTTCCAGGGACATGAATCCAAGGGTTCTGCCCGATTTCCTGCATTTATCAAGTCCTTTTTTTGTTTTGCGGATCAGGGAGCACACCACACTATGGTTGCTGGGTTCTGTGATGGCATTACCTTCAAGATCAGTAATGGTGGATGCAATATTATTGGCCTTTGAAAAAGCATCCTGAAGTTTCTGGAGATCCTCTATTCTGAAAATTTCCGTGATATGTGTTTTTTTAAGGTCTATTTTTTGAAATTCCATTACATCATGCCCCAGTGCTTGTCCCGAGGTGTCGCGCAATAATTTTTCGTTTCTATCACCCCGTCAGATCTCTTTTCCCTGACATTACAATGACCCTATTCAAAATGTCAAAAGATTTTATCCGGCAACTGCTTCAAAAAATGCCCAGCAGGTGTGAGCTGCCCTTGACGGGAAAAACAGGATTTATAGTTTCAGCCTAGTAATCGGACAAATATCCGGGTTAGACAGACAGGGATTTAAATTATCTTGACAGGACACGGTGACATGGGGTAATTTAGACCTATACTTACTGTTTTGGAGCCTGAAGCTGTTTTCTTGTTTTTTGGCCCAATCCTAATCTTGTATTTCCGCCCTCACCCTATTTTTGCTTCTTGTTAATAAAGACATCCAATTTTTATTAACCCCAAAAAAAGGAGAAGAATGATGAGGATAGAATCCAAAAAAATAATGTGTGCCGTCGATTTCTCAGACTTTTCCAATATTGTTCTTACCTATGGCAGATCACTGGCATCAGAGTATGGTTCAACCCTTTGTTTATGCCATATTCTATCGGAAACACATATGGTTTCAAGCATCGGGCATTCCTATATTCACTACCCTGATATTCAGACGGGTCGGGTAGAGTCGGCCAGGGAGATGCTTGGGAAAATGGCGGAAAAGCTTGATGTGGAATGTGAGGTTATTGTCTCATCCGGGCATATAGCAGATGAAATCAATCAAATTGTCCAAAAAAATAATATAGATATGGTCATTGCTGCAACCCACGGGGGATCAGGCATAAAACGATTTTTAATCGGCTCTGTCACTGATCGGCTGGTAAAGATTCTAAAATGCCCGCTTCTGGTTCTGCATGCAAAGGAAAAACATTTAACTTCCGTGGTTGCGGAAAATATAAAATTAAAACGAATTCTTGTGGGATGTGATTTCTCCTCGGATTCCAGTCTTGCTTTTGATTATGCCCTCAGTCTGGCCCAGGAATTTCAGACCCAGCTTTACCTGGCCCATGTCATCCGGCCGACTGAACAAATTGAATTACCTGCCTCTGACTATATCAAAATACAAGGAGGGGAATACACCAACTGGACCCGGTCAGAATATCTGGAACTTAAAAAAAAGGCAGCTGATGAAGACTTGAAAACCAAAAAGACACTGTTCAGCCGTCTTGAAAGGCAGTTGTCTTCCCTGGTTCCCGAAGAGAGCCGGAACTGGTGTACACCCATTACCACTTTGCTTGAAGGTCAGCCGTATAAGGAACTGGTAAGCTATGCCGAGCAAAAAGAGATCGATATGATCGTGCTCGGGGTTCATGGTCACAGCCTTTTGGAACGCTTTACCGTGGGTTCTACAACAGATCGTGTCATCAGTCGGGCTTCCTGTCCTGTGCTTGTGGTCCGGCAGATCTCCTGAAGACGGCTCTTTTTCCAGCATCATCAGGTTTCTGTCTTCCATCTGGAGGCATGCCTCAAGTCCGACGGCATCAATATTTATATTAATGGCCTCTTCTGCCTCCAGCCAGTTCTCCGTCAAAAGGAATTCATTGGCTCTTCCCGAATGATTATGGATAAGCTTGCGGGGTGCCAAAAATAGACGGGCAAAAACAAACTTGAATTTGATTTTGATTTTCATGTAAAAGATCAGGTAAATATTTTTTTTGAAATCCATATTCTTAACAGAGGTGGACGACATGAATAATAAAGAGGTAAAAAAAGCATTCTCTTCTTTAATGCAGTTTGCAGGCGTCACTGTTAACGGCGGAAAACCTTATGATATACAGGTCTATAATGATGAATTCTATTCCAGGGTTTTAAAGCAAACCACACTGGGGCTTGGAGAATCCTATATGGACAGGTGGTGGGACTGCAGTTCCATTGACCAGTTTATTGAAAGGTTGATGCGTGCCAATCTGTTGAACAGGCTCAAGCAGGACTGGGCAACCACGTGGAATATCATTAAAGCAAGTGTGTTTAACCTTCAGACGGCCAACCGCTCTTTTCTTGTGGGTGAGAAGCATTATGATATCGGTAATGATCTTTACCAAAAAATGTTGGACCGGCACATGCAGTATACCTGTGGCTATTGGAAAAATGCAGACAGCCTGGATACGGCCCAGGAGGCAAAGCTTGAGATGATCTGCCGAAAAATAGAATTAAAACCGGGGATGACCGTGGCCGAACTGGGATGCGGGTTTGGCGGGTTTGCCAGATATGCCGCACAAACATACGACGTCCGGGTGACGGGCTTTACCGTATCAAAAGAACAGGCCCGGTATGCAAAAAAACGGTGCAAGGGCCTGCCCGTTGATATCCGGTTTGAAGATTATAGAAAAGCTGTGGGGCAGTATGATCGGGTTATCTCCATCGGGCTTATGGAGCATGTGGGGTATAAAAATTATCAAACCTATATGAACCAGACCCATTGCCTGCTCAAAGCTAATGGGATAGCATTTATCCACACCATTGGCAGCAATGTCAGTCGCAGGACATGTAATCCATGGACCACAAAATATATCTTCCCCAATTCAATGCTGCCCTCCATTGCACAGCTCGGAAAAGCCATGGAAAAACATTTTATTGTGGAAGACTTGCACAACTTTTGCGAGGACTACGACAAAACCCTGATGGCTTGGTGGGAGAATTTCAATGCTGCCTGGCCGGAACTGGAAAGCGCCTATGGCGAACGGTTTTACAGGATGTGGAAATACTATCTTTTAAGTTGCGCAGGTGGGTTTCGTTCCAGAGCCATGCAGCTCTGGCAGATTGTCATGACCAAACCCGGCAGATCCCGTCCGGATTGCCGGATTTCGTGAAAGGTTAAAAATGCTGACGTCGGACAGTATTGTTGTGGGTGGCGGCCCTGCAGGATCGGCCTGTGCCTGGAAGCTCAAAACAATGGGTTGCGATGTGCTGATCCTCGACAAAGAAACATTTCCCCGGCCAAAGGTCTGTGCTGGCTGGATAACGCCAAAGGTATGGGATATTCTCGGTATAACCCCGGCGGATTATCCCTATGCCCTGACGCAGTTTAACCGGATTCATTACTCTGTATTCGGTTTCAAAATACCGGTGATAACCCGTCAGTATGCAATTAGAAGATATGAATTTGACAAATGGATGATTTCCCGTACCCATGTTCCTGTTTTTACCCACACAGTGAAAAATATTGTCAAAATCAATGAAGATTATATCATTGACAATAAATACAGGTGCAAATATCTGGTGGGTGCAGGGGGAACGCACTGTCCTGTTTTTAAAATTTTTTTTTCCTTCCTGCATCAAAGGGCTGAAAAGGCTTTAATTGTAGCCGTTGAAAAAGAGTATCGCTGCGATTATCTGGAGACGGACTGTCGTATATGGTTTTTTGATCACGGTCTGCCCGGATATTCTTGGTATCTCCCCAAACAGGACGGTTGGCTGAACATCGGGTTGGGCGGTAAATTCCTGAAATTAAAAACCAGTGGAAAAACCATCATGGACCACTGGCATGAATTTACAAAAAAACTTCAACTCCTCTCCCTGATCCACAAGCCGCCCCAAAATCCCAAGGGACATACCTATTACCTTCACCAAAAAAAACAGATCAACCAACGGGAAAATGCATTTATTATCGGGGATTCAGCCGGTCTTTCAACCCTTGATATGGGGGAAGGCATCCATGCTGCCATTGCCAGCGGATTAATGGCTGCAAAGGCGATTGCAGGCAAAAAAAAATTCAACCCCGGTTCTCTGTCAAAATTTTCTCTGCCGGGTATTCTTGTGGCAGGATATAAAAAATGAAAATGTTCCCAGGGCCATGATAATCGTTCCACAGGGGAAAGACAGTCTCAAGCTTAGATAATCCATGGCAAGCCCGGCTACAATTGAACCTGTCAGCATCCCCATGCTGTGGGCAACCGTTAATATGGATATTACCGATCCCATTGCCTTTTTTGTATCTCCTTTTATAACAGCATATGCCATGATTGCAGGCATGGAAATACCACCTCCGATTCCAAATATTGAAACGGCAATCACAAGATCATAAAAAGAGGATGCAAAAAAGGGCA
>JABIYQ010000222.1 GCA_018702715.1 Desulfobacula sp.
GACCAAACAAATTGAGACATTACCATTGTTTTAGCAAAAATAAATCAAATCCTGAAATAATTCATCTTTATGTGTTAGTTATTGTGTTGGTTTGCCTAAATGAAAAAATACTGCTGTCCTTTGACTGTTAACCCTAATGTTGCAAAAGCCATGAAGCTCTCATATTCAAGACAGCAAGGTTGCAGCTGTAGTCGTCAACATTAGGGTAAATTTTAAACCCATTATAAATATAGAAAGGAGATACCATGACGGATCAAGCCTGGAAAACAGCCTTCTGGCCTGAGGGAGTTGCACACACTATAAAAGATTACAATTTTCCTATTTTCAAATTCCTGGATGACTCAGCAAAAAACTTTCCTGACAATGTGTTTACAATTTTTAACGGGGCTTTTAAAACCTTTGCACAGGTCAATGATACTGCGAACAGGATAGCTAATTTTCTTGCATCAAAAAAAATTGGCAAAGGGGATAAGGTGGCGATCTTCCTTCCCAACCTGCCCCAATTCCCTGAAATCCTCTTCGGTATTCTCAAGGCCGGGGCAGTGGCTGTTAACTGCAACCCGGTTTACACACCGGCAGAGTTGAATCTCCAGCTCAAGGATTCAGAATCAAAAATGGTCTTTTGCATGGACCATGCTTTATTTTACCCCAACACGGTAAAAGCCATAAAAGGTACCCAGGTTGAAACGGTTGTCGTCTGCAACATCAAAAGCTATCTGCCAAAATTCAAAGCCTTTTTAGGTGGGCTTCTTGGAAAAATACCCAAGGCAGACGGGCATGAGCCGGGCCATGTCATGTTTGATGATATAGTGGATAGGTTTAAGCCTATTGCTCCCCATGTAGTCATTGACCCTGAAAATGATACTGCGGTCATGCTCTATACGGGCGGCACCACAGGCGTACCTAAAGGAGCAGAGCTGACCCATACCAATTTCACCTATGATGTCATGGCTGGATTCGAATATATCCGCATCTCCCAGGGAAAAGGAAAACCACCGGAAAAAATATATATGGGAGGCTTTCACACCTATCTTGGAGTTCTGCCCTGGTACCACAGCTTCGGTATTACAGTGGCCCTGCTCTCTGCAGCCATGTCAGGCAGCAGCTTAATCTGTGTTCCTGACCCCAGGGCCGGAAACCCACCCTTTACAGAGGTGCTCAAAGCTGTCCAAAAATATAAACCGACTATTATGCCGGCCGTACCCACCATTTTTGTGGCCTTTACTAATCATGCCCTGCTGAACAATTACGATCTTTCCTCCATCATGGGATGTTTTTCAGGTGGAGCTCCTTTGCCTCCGGAAGTCTGCCGCCAGTTTGAAGAAAAAACAGGATCTATTATCTTTGAAGGGTACGGGTTGACTGAAACAGCTCCCGTGGCCAGTGTCAACCCCACAAACAAAGAAGCAAGAAAGATTGGGTCCATTGGCTTTCCTTTGCCTGGCACTGATATCAAAATCCTGAATTTAATAGATCCAACAAAAGAACTGCAAAAGGGAGAAGACGGAGAGATTGCCATCTGCGGTCCACAGGTCATGAAAGGATATTGGAAAAGACCCGATGCCAATGAAGAAGTATTTACCTATATCGACGGCAAACGATATTTTCTAACGGGTGACATCGGCCACATTGATGATGAGGGCTATATCCTAATCACAGACCGGAAAAAAGACATGATCATTGTGGGCGGATTCAATGTCTATCCAAGAGATGTGGAAGACATTCTATACACCCATCCCAAGGTTGAACTATGCGCAGTAATCGGTATCCCCGATGAAAAAAGCGGTGAAAAGGTCAAGGCATTCCTCAAACTCAAACAGGGAGAGACCTCAAGCCAGGATGAAATCATTGACTTTTGCAGAGAGAACATGGCCGGCTATAAACGCCCCAGGTCTGTTGAATTCAGGGACGAAATCCCCGTATCAAATATTGGCAAGGTTTTGCGCCGTGTCTTGAGGGATGAGGAAATGGCAATCTGAGTTTTTTAAAAATATAATTATGGCAAAAAATAAGCTTCACAAATACGAACGAGTCCAACATCTTCCCAATGTGACCTTTTCCGTGTTGGGCGAGTCAGGATTGCCCAGTACATACCCTTGGTATGACAAGTGTTACAACGGTATGGAAAAGATTCTCGAACTGGGTTGCGGCAAAGGAGAGTATAGTCTTGCATTAGCAACTGCTAATCCTTCCAAACTTTGCGTGGGGATCGACTTTAAGAGCCATCGCATTTGTGTCGGAGCAGAAAAAGCAATTGCAAAAGGCCTTGAAAATGTCCTTTTTTTCTGTGTGCGGATTGAACGTATCAAAGAGTTTTTTGAAGAACACTCGATACACGAAATCTGGCTTACCTTTCCTGATCCGCACCCGAAAAATCGGACAATCAAATCCCGGTTATCTGCCTCATCGTTTTTAGACGCATATGCGCATTTGCTCATTCCAGGAGGGATTGTGCATTTAAAGACAGACAGTGAACTTTTCTACAACTTCACCTTAGAATCCGTCCAGCAATGGGGTGGGCGCGTGGTATCTAAGTCAGATAATATTCATGGAACAGATTGTAACAGATATGGAACCCTTGATGTAATTTCAACTTTTGAGAATACTGCTCTGTCAAAGGGATTGACCATCAAATACCTGGCATTCACTCTAAATTGACAAAGAAAAACCCTTGTCCACAACCTTTAACAAAAAATTAAATAGTGATTTTATACAAACAATAACAAGGAAATATTTATGCAAATTCAACAAATACGAAATTCGACTTTAAAGATAACGTATTCCGGCCGGAAGATATTAACTGATCCAATGTTATCCCCCAAACATGCCATTGAATCATTTGTTGGAAAATCACCTAATCCAATAATCAATTTACCATATTCTGCCGAGGATTTAATCAAAGACATTGATATGGTCCTTATTTCACATTTGCATTTGGATCATTTTGATAAAGCAGCCCAAGATTTGCTTCCTAAGCAAATGCCTATATTTTGCCAACCATGCGATGAAAAAAAACTAAAAGAATTTAGTTTTGAATCTGTCACTCCTATCATTAGCTCGACAAAGTGGAAAAATATTCAAATTACGCGAACTTCTGGTCACCATGGAACTGGTGACTGGGGAAAACGAATGGGAAATGTTTCAGGATTTATTTTCAAAGCTGAAAATGAACCGGTAGTATACTGGGCAGGGGATACAATATGGTGCGATACAGTTAAAAAGACGATTAACGAATTTGGGCCTGAAATTATAATTACTCATTCTTGTGGCGCTAAATTTCCAGACAGTGATCCCATAATTATGGATGCAGTTCAAACCATTGAAGTTTGCAAGGCAGCGCCAAATGCAATTGTAATCGCAACACACATGGAAGCCTTGGATCACGCGACGATATCTCGTACCGATCTTCGGGTATTTGCTGAAAATTCGGCAATTAAAACAAATCAGCTACGCATTCCAGCTGACGGAGAAATCTTAAATTTTGATTGATGAAATGACTTGTTCTTTGATAAACCCTTAAGCTAAGCCTCAAATAATAAATTCAACTGAGTCTGGATTTATTATGGATTTTAAAATAAGGTATCGTATTACAATATCAAAAACCAATTGAAAGCTTGGCGATTTTTTTTGTTGCTGTCAATTTGATGTTGCTACAAATAGGAAAAAAGGAAAAAACTGAGTTCAGAGTAAAGACCTGACCCTGGAGAAATAATGAAAATACGAAAACCAACCCAAGAAATGCACAGCAAGGTATCCGGTCTTTTAAATTCAGCCTTTCCAAAAAGTCAATACGAGGCCAGACTGGTGGAACAATTCCATGACAATGAAACTCCCATCCACGAGTGGGTCTGCATCCATATCAAAAAGGTAATTGCATATATCGCATTCTCAAATGCTTACAATGGTGACCAGGTCTGCGGTCTTCACCTGGCTCCCTTTGCCGTGGCACCAAAGTTTCAACACCAGGGTATTGGCTCCCAGCTGCTGAAGTTTGCACTGCGCCAGGAATCCATTAAAAAAAGCCCTCTCTTTGTTCTGGGTGAACCCAAGTTTTACCGACGATTCGGGTTTGAATCCTGCACTTTACCCATCTGCTCCTTTGACAAAAACAATAGACACTTTTTAGCTATTCGTAACACAACCACAACCCGGTTCATTATTGGCTATGAACCACAGTTTGGTCGAGGCCTATGAAAGAGAACCATTAAAATGAGCCGTACAAGGCAAATACTTATTTCTTTTCTTCTATTTTTCACCCTGATTTCTCTGGGGTGCATAGGATATATGGTAATAGAAGATTGGCCTTTCTTAGATTCCTTGTATATGACAATTATTACCATTGCCACTGTGGGATACAGTGAAGTAAACCAAGTCAGCACACAAGGTCGTATTTTTACCCTGCTGCTTATTCTCCTTGGAGGAGGATTTTTTCTGTATTTAATGAGTGACATCATCAAGTTCCTTGTAGAAGGGCGCATAAGAAGTGTTTTAGGGAGGTATAAATTGGATAATCAGATAAAAAAACTTAAAGGACATTTCATTGTTTGCGGTTACGGGAGAATCGGCAGACTTCTGACTCGATATCTTGTCCAGAAATATATTGACGTGGTGGTAATAGAAAAAGATGAAACCTGCATGGAACGCATGAATGATGATGGTGTCCTATATCTTGTGGGTGAGGCTGGAAATGAAGATATGCTGACTAGAGCAGGAATTGAAAATGCCAAGGGTGTAATTGCCGTTACTGCCACTGATGCGGAAAATGTGTTTTTGATCTTAATTGCCAAGCAATTAAATCCTAAAGTTTTTGTTGTGGCAAGGGCTAGCAAGGATTCATCAAAAAAAACCTTGCATGCCGCAGGTGCGGACAAGGTCATATCTCCATATGATATCGGTGCAAGGCGTATGGCCCATGCTATTCTTCGCCCAACTGTAATTAAATTTCTTGAAACAGCCTTTTCCGATGATGAAACTGATATCCAGATTGAGGAGATCCTTGTAAAACCCGAATCTAGACTGGCCGGTGTTCATCTTATAGACTCTGGGATACGAAAAAACCTGAACCTTATTATTCTTGCAATAAAAACAAAACAGGATAATATGATTTTTAACCCTAAAGCAGGTACAAAAATTGAACCGGGAAATACAATGGTTGCAGTGGGGAGTGCAAAAAGCCTTGTACAGCTTGAGCTAATGTTGCATGGCTGACCTTATGTTTTGTGAACTTCATTTTTGATGCAGTGAGGCAAAAGTAAATTTTTTACAAAATATGCAAACCATGGAGGCAAAACCATGAACGGAAAACAAAGAATCATCACTGCCCTTGAAGTGAAGGAACCGGATTGTGTACCTTTGTATATCCACGGCATTAATGAGATCCCCATTATCGGAATCGGAAAGCATTTAACAGAGAATCTGCCTGAACCCCAGGATTTCAGGCTCATGAATGCAAATGATCAACTCAAGCTTGTTGATACCCTATTTTTGATCCATGACGTTTTTGACATTGACGGCATTACAACATTTGAAATCGGTCATGAAACAAAAGTGGATGATCTCCATGTCAAAGATGGCTTTGGCGTTGTCTATAAATTGTCAAAACATGGCATTCCCGTTCCTGTTGGTCACCCCATAAAAACCTTTGATGAGTTAAAAACATTCAATCCCCCTGTACCACGAGCAGAAGACCTGGGACTTCTAAATCTTGCCATTGACAGATTTAAAGGCCAAAAGGCAAGTTTCTGGCTAATGCGCGGGATTTTTGTTCGTTCCTGGCGTTTAATCGGCATGACAAATCTTATGATTAATATGATTGACAATCCTGAATTTGTCCATGAAGTTGCCGGGATGATGCTCAAATTCAATCTTGCCCAGCTTGACCTGCTGGTTGAAGCCGGGCTTGATGTGCTTGTAATAGAAGATGATATTGCATCCACCAAAAGCCCAATGATATCTCCTGAGCATTTTAAAACATTTGTAAATCACTATAACAGGCAGATCGTTGACAAGGCCCATGAAAAAGGCCTTAAAGTGGTAATGCATTCCGACGGCAATCTCTGGCCCCTTATGGACACCATTATTGAAACCGGTTATGATGGGATAAATCCTTTAGAACCCCAGGCCGGCATGAAATTAAAAAAGATGAAAAAATACTGCGGCGATAACATCTGCCTTCTGGGGAATATTGACTGCGTGGATATTCTGCCCGACGGCACACCCGATGAAGTTGAACAGGAAGTCATTAAGGCAATTGCCGACGGGGCAAAAGGTGGTGGCCTGATTCTATGTTCTTCAAACTCCCTGCATCCCGGGGTTAATCCTGAAAATTGTATCGCCATGTTTGAAGCTGCGCGTATCCACGGCCAATATAAAAAAGGTCTTAAATAATGACTAAAAAACAATCCTGGACTATTTTCTGGCTGCTTTTTGCCCTTTACATGTTTGATTACATGGATCGTATGATTATTGTATCCCTTTTTCCCTACCTGCAACAGGATATGGGCTTGAGCGATGCCCAGTGCGGCCTGCTTATGTCCAGTGTATACTGGTCCATTCTGATTTTTTCTTTTCCTGTTTCCATCCTTGTTGACCGCTGGAGTCGTACAAAAAGTATTTCCTTTATGGCGGCATTCTGGAGCATGGCAACTTTAGCCTGTGCGTTCACGAAAAATTTTGCCCAGCTTTTGATTACCAGAACAGCCATTGGTGTAGGAGAGGCAGGATATGCCCCTGGCGGAACCGCTATGCTATCCGCCAATTTTCCAAAGGAAAAAAGAGCAAGAATACTTGGGTTCTGGAATGCATCCATTCCACTTGGAAGTGCCCTTGGCATTGGAATAGGAGGGTTTGTAGCCCATAACTTTGGCTGGCGCCATGCATTTGGCCTTGTGGCTGTTCCAGGTCTTGTCATCGCCATAATATTTTATTTTGTCAAAGATTATAAAACCATCCAACTCACTAAAAAAGAAAAAACCGGCCAAGAAACAAAGATGCAATTTGCTGATATGGCCGGACAATTTACCCATAATAAGACCCTGATTTTCAACAATATCGCCTTTGCCTTGAATGTTTTTATTACCACATCCCTTCTGACCTGGTTACCCACTTATTTTCATCGATTTAATAATCTTGCCATGGACAAGGCCAGTATGAAAGCAAGCTCCATCATGGTTCTTGCAATCATTGGCGCGCCTCTGGGCGGCCTTCTATCAGATCTTTGGATGAAAAAACAAGAAAACGCCAGACTTTTATTCCCGGCTCTAACATCAATTCTTACGGGAATTCTACTTTTTATTGCCTTTGCATTTTTACAGGGGAGCCTTCAATATATTGTCCTGCTTTTCATCGGTATAACAGCTGTGGCCTTTGTTCCATCCGGCGTAGCAGTGACACAGGATGTTGTTCACCCAGGACTATGCGCCGTTTCTTTAAGCCTGAATATTATCATCCAGCACCTTTTGGGCTCAAGTCTTGCACCCATTGTCATAGGAAAGCTTTCAGACACATACGGTCTTGATAAAGCCCTTACAATCCTGCCCTTATTTGCTTTCCTTGCCGGCACTTTACTATTTATCGGATCATTTTATTATAAAAAAGACCTTTATGAAGGAGATTTCTAATGAAACATAAAGATGGATACTTCAAAGGTGTTCGGGATGCAAATATCTATTAGCAATCCTGGTTACCTGAAGGTGAGCCTAAAGCCATACTTGTAATTGTTCACGGATTGGCTGAGCACAGTGGACGATATATGAATGTTGTCAACCACCTTGTTCCATCTGGATATGCTGTCTATGGAATAGATCATATTGGACATGGAAAATCAGATGGTAAAAGAGTATACGTGGAACGATTCGAAGATTTCACAAAAGTGCTGAAGAACTATTTTGACATGATTGAAAAATTGCAGCCCGACAAACCAATGTTTTTGATCGGACACAGTATGGGTGGGTTGATTAGTGCAGCCTACCTGCTTAATCACCAAAATGAGTTATCTGGTGAGTTATCAGGGGCCATCCTTTCAGGGCCTGGCATCAAACTGTCTGACGATATCTCGCAAGCGACTATTTTTGCGGCAAAACTGTTTTCTATCATAATGCCCAAGTTTGGATTAAAGCAATTGGATTCAAAAGGCGTAAGCCGGGACCCGGCAGTGGTAGATGCCTATGTCAATGATCCTCTGGTGTATACTGGGAAAATCACAGCACGTCTTGGCGCAGAATTAATCAAAACAATGCAGTATGTAACACAACAAGCAGCAAAGATAAAATTGCCCATTATGATTGTGCAGGGAAGTGATGACAAATTAGTTGATCCTGGTGGTGCCCAATTTCTCTATAATTTAGTGGGTTCGAAAGATAAAACTATAAAAATTTATAAGGGTTTTTACCATGAAGTATTTAATGAACCAGAACATGAACTAGCATTGAATGATGTCAAAACCTGGTTGGAAGATCATCTTACCCATTTTCTGCCCACAACTATATAAACAATTACAGAACTTAAAATCAGATATCCAAACATCGGTGCATTTTTTGTTTTAAAAATAAAAGAAAGCGTAATAATAACTGCTGCACTGATTACAAAAAATACGGGTTTAGGGATCTGTTTTAAGATCACCCGTCCAAAATGGACAAACCGTATATGAGTCACCATTAAGACAACTGAGATACCGGTAAGACCCCACAAAATTACCGGAGGTGCAACAAGAGATGCGCCAAGCACGATCAAAGCTCCTGCAGGACTTGGAAGTCCATTGAATATACCTTCAGGCAGATCAGTGCGAATTTTATCCATGGCAATAAACCTGTATAGACGAAAAGCAACTCCTATAACAAAGAGAATACCGACAAACCAGGCAAATGTTCCTCCTTTTTGCACAACCACATAGGCCGGTGCCAGTCCAAAGCTGACAAAATCAGCAATATCATCCAGATAAGGCCCATATTTGGTTCCACCATGTTTTAGAGCCATGCGACCATCAAAAAGATCAAACAATTGTCCGACGATGATGATACAAATTGCCCAGGCAAAATAACTATTATGTGTCAGGATAAGGCTTGTTACTCCACAACAAAAATTAAGGGCTGAAAGGATATCTGCGTAGAGCCGGTTGGGAATAAATTTAAAGACAATAGATGCAGCTGATAGTATAACACAGGCCAAAAGCACTTCATCTAAAATGTTTATCAATTCTGGATTTTTCTCCATCAATGCACATAAAATAACAAGACCAAAACAGATAATAGCTTTTATTTTTCCAAAATTATTGGCAGCTCCTGAAAATCTGATCCAGGTCAAAACCTTCCGGGCAAAAAACTGGCCCACAAATTCAATGACCACAAGAGTCCATATCAATTCTATTGATATCATTCCTGTATAGGCAAACCCAATCAATGGCGGTAAATAGGTTAATTTGTCACACATGGGATCAAGCCATTCTCCCCATTCAGACCCCAGATTGCATCCCCTTGCCACAACACCGTCTGCGCCATCAAGTATTGCGGCAAAGGTAAATATAAATATAGCAATGGATTGATAAGGGGTAAAAAAATAAAAGACAAATCCCAGGACAGCCATGGCTGTCCGCCAATAGCAAATTGAATTCGGATGCCAAAGCCACTGGTGTGACATGATATATTCCTGCATAGATTGCTTTTTAACAGCCTGGGAAAGCCATAAGAAAAAAGCAACCCCAATAACAGCAGAAAAAACAATTACCAAAAATCTTTCCATTTTATCGTCTCAATTGATTAAATAATTTATGTTTCTTTTTCAGCGTCCTGGACAATTTTACGCAATTTTTCCTTTACCCCTGGAGGTAATGGCGCAGGCTTATGATTCTCCAATATTCTTTGTGCCTCTATTATTGCTTTCTCATACATGGTTTTAGATCCATCCGCCATCCATCGATCGATTCCCTTACGATTGATAATTTTCGGCTGTGACTGAATTCGCATGTGCTTAAAGGTGGCGGGATGACTTAAAAAATCTTTAAAAGGTCCCACGTCCTTTGTGACATCCACTGCCAGAGTTTCATCGTTCACGGGGATTCCTCCCAGGACATATCGAATCATTTTTGCGAACTCATTATCTATAACCAATTGACCAAAATCAAATGTCATGCCAGACTCTACCATACCCAAGCCGTAAATGAGGTTGGCACCTGCCAACGCCGGTAACAAGGCTGTAAGGGTTTTTTCATGGCCAGTCTGGACATCGGATATTTTGCTGTCAGCCTAGCCACCGGCGACAAAACTCGGTAAGGCATAGTATCGTGCCAGCCTTGCCACAGCCCCGCTGATCATGGCGCATTCAGGAGATCCCACTGAAGCACTTGCCAGTCTCAAGTCCATTGCCGTGGTGGAGCTTCCATAAATAACCTTGGCTCCTTTACGGGTCAACTGACTCAACACGATCCCTGACAATACTTCTGCATTGTGATTGACCAGGGTTCCGGCAAGTGTAACAGGTGATGATCCGCCAGCCATGGCCATTGACAGAATATTAACTGCCATACCTGAACGGGCAGCACCCATAATCACCTCACAGGTATCTTTCACAAGCTTTAAGGGACTGACCGGGCATGTAACAAATGTGACCAGAGGACGTTCCAAAAGCTTTTCGCGGCTTCCTGCAATGGCAGTGGCCATTTCAACAATTTTATCCAGCTGAAATCCATCAAAGGGGCCAAGAAACAGATGCTTGCTGGTATTATTAAAGCTGGCTTCTGCATTATGCAATTGGGCAACTGCCTGGGGCACTTCATGGGCTCCTATAGCCCTTTCATAAACATCGATTTCTTCCATGGCATCGGCCAGTTTTGCTGCATTGGCTACATCCTTTTTAAAGGGTACCCGCAGTTCACCCGTGTATGGATCTCTTACTTTGACACCTTCACCAAAGGTGGTAAAACCGACTCTATTGCTTTCAAGGATAATATCATTTTCAGGGGTCCTTCCGGCCAGAAACAACTTGGACGGGGCAGAGGCTATGGCCTCTTCAACCATATACTGCTGAAGTTTAACGACTTTACTGTCCTGATCAACCTTTGCACCACCATTTTGAAAAAGTTCAATGGCTTCAGGATCTTCAACAAACACCCCCGTATTTTCAAGAACTTCCAGGGTGGCCAGATGAATCTCTTCAAGCTCATCATTGGAGAAAAGGTTAATACCGAATCCACCGCTAAGAGCTTTTCCGGAATGACTATTTCGTTTCAATAGCTACCTCCTTTATATTAATGGTTTGAATCAATGGGGTACCATGGCAAAATCAAAATACTGTTTATGCACATGACGAGGTATATACTTTATTTCAACGCAATCACCATCTGATAAAATGTGAGAGTTGTCAATGTAATTTCTCAAAACATATACTGCATCTAAATTAAAATATAACTTGATGATATTTGATTTAAGACCTATAAAATGGATAGTTTTATGGTCTAAATGGAAACATATTGAAGTCAATGAATAGATTTAAACTCTTTTTGTGGTTGTTATTAATTTTGATTATTCTTTCAGGCTGTTCCACCCGACCGCCTAAGCATATCAATAATGCCTGCCGTATTTTTGATGAAAAATCAAAGTGGTATAAAGCCTCGTATAAATCTTATAAAAAGTGGGGAGTTCCTGTGCATGTTCAATTGGCAATAATGCATCAGGAATCACGTTTTGTCCATGATGCAAAACCTCCCAGACGAACATTATTATGGTTTATTCCCTGGACTCGTCCCAGTGATGCATTTGGTTATGCCCAGGTAAAAGACTCTACCTGGGATTGGTATAAAGATAAAACCGGCAATTGGTTTGCCGATCGCGATGATTATAAAGATGCCGTAGATTTTATCGGCTGGTATGGAAATGTCTCCTATAAAATGCTGAAAATTTCCAAATGGGATGCATATGGACAATATCTTGCCTATCATGAAGGACATGGCGGATATAAGCGTAAGACTTACCTTAAAAAAAAGTGGCTGATGCAGGTGGCTAAAAAAGTAAAAGCCAATGCAAGCCGTTATGCACAGCAACTAAAACAATGTAAAAATTAGATTCCCTCAAAATATTCCGCCGGAGCCTTTAACAACACATCCCAAAATGCACATTCAAGGCAAATTGACCTGAACTAGTTGTTGAGCCAACAATTACAATCCTTGAAGAGGATAAGACCAAA
>JABIYQ010000201.1 GCA_018702715.1 Desulfobacula sp.
CAAAAATAGTTTCAAAATCTGAAAATATCAAGGATTTGGAAAATTGGAATATAGATAAGGCTGGACACAGGCTTTTTATGCTTACAAGTGGTATCCCCATCCTTGACAATGAAGGAAAAACCCGGGGCTATCGAGGAGTAAATAAAAATATCACTGCTCAAAGAGAACTTGAGACTCAGCTTCAACAAGCCCAGAAAATGGAATCCATTGGAACACTTGCTGGTGGTATAGCCCATGATTTTAATAATATTCTTTTTCCCATCATGGGTCATACGGAAATGTTGTTGGAAGATATCCCTGAAGACAGTCCATTCCGCGGTAGTTTGAATAAAATTTATTCTGGTACCCTAAGAGCTAAAGATCTGGTAAAACAGATCCTTACATTTTCTCGTCAAGAAAGAAGTGAATTAAATCTGATGAAGATGCAGCCAATCATCAAGGAAACCTTAAAACTCATCAGGTCTACAATTCCCTCAACAATTGAAATCGAGCATGATATCCAGACAGACTGTGGCGTGGTCAAAGCTGATCCGACTCAGATCCATCAGATTGTAATGAATCTTGCAACCAATGCTTACCACGCCATGGAAAAAACAGGTGGAGAACTGAAAGTCAGCCTGAAAAAAGTTGAATTAGGCAATTATGATGTAATTACACCTGATATGATACCTGGAGAATATGTCTGTCTTACAGTGTCTGATACAGGCACAGGCATGGATAAAGGTTTAACTGAAAAAATATTTGATCCATTTTTTACCACTAAAGCAATAGGCAAAGGCACTGGAATGGGATTATCAGTTATTCACGGAATCGTTACAAATATGGGTGCTACTATCCATGTATACAGTGAACCGGGTGAAGGAACTGAATTCAAAATTTATTTACCAGTAGAAAAAAATCATGTTGAAAAACAGGTGATTAATTCAAAAGCAGAAATTCAGTTGGGAACAGAACATATTCTGCTTGTAGATGATGAAGAAGCGATTCTTTCAATGGAAAAACAGATGTTGGAACGTCTTGGATATCAAATTACTTCATGTTATAGCAGCGTTGAAGCTCTTGAGGCTTTTAGAGCAAATCCTGATAAATTTGATATTGTTATTACTGATATGGCTATGCCCAACATACCTGGAGACAGACTATCAGTTGAATTAAACAAGATACGTCCTGATATCCCAATATTGCTTTGTACTGGGTTCAGTGAATCCATGTCTGAAGAAAAAGCAGCATCTTTGGGTATTAAAGGCTTTTTATTGAAGCCGATTGTGATGAAGAATTTTTCCAAAAAGATCCGTGAAATTTTGGATACAAACAAGACTGAAGAGAAAAATTAAAGGTTCCATATTTTGTAGTTTGGAAGAATGACATTTTTTCACCAGCCGGTTATAAGTTTTTATGTTTATCGTGGTGACCCAACCTCCCAGATCCAAGGGTACACGGTCCGGGGCTTTATGATTTAATGCTGCAATGAACCTCTCTTTACTGTTCATCATCTTTCCTTAATAAATAATTTTTCTTTGTTTAAAAATCAATTTTATACCGGTTAACTTTTTCTTCATCAATGGTTACGCCTATACCTGGACCCTCCGGTATTTTAATCACACCTTTCTCAGTTTCCATGAGATCTTTTACAACATCGTCGATATAACACCAGGGTCCTTCCATTTCTGCTGCCGATATAATATTGGGTGTTGAAGTATAAAAATGGGCCTGGGCTGCTGTGCCGGGAGTGGTCTCAAGACACCCTCCTAAAAAACAGGCAATGCCTTTTTCTTGACATAAAGCGGCAATTTTTTGAGAACGATAAATGCCCCCACATTTGGGCACTTTAATATTAATAACATCAGCAGCACCTGCAGCAATAGCCCTTTCGGCATCATGAACAGTATAAACACTTTCATCCAGAGCAATGGGGGTTTCAAGGTGATCCGCCAGCATGGCATGTCCTTCAAGATCCCAGTCAGGCAGGGGTTGCTCAATCCATTCCAAACCAATTGATTCCATCTGTTCAAGCACATTCAGGGCAGTTGTCCTATCATATCCCTGGTTTGCGTCAACCCTTAGTTTAATCTCATCTCCCAGGGCTTTTCTGACAATCTTCACCCGTTCCAGATCTTTGTCTGGATCCAGTCCTATTTTAATTTTGATGGTATTAAATCCTTTTACGACCAATTGTTCAGCCATGGCAGCAGTCTGTCCAGGTGACCCGATTCCAACGGCAGCAGTCACAGATATCCGGTCAACTCTTTTGCCCCCTGTCAAACTGTGGATAGAGACTCCATCAGTCTGCCCGACAAGGTCATAAGCGGCAAGGTCAATGCCGCACTTGGCCATGAGGTTAAACGGTATGGCCAGATCCATTTTTTGGTGCAAAACTTCCATATTCCTGGGATCATATCCCAGGATCGCAGGTATGAGATAAGTTGTAAGTGTGTCATAAAGGGATTTTTGATCATACCCGTAGACAGAATGGAAGGTTGTGCACTCACCCCAGCCAACCCTGCCTTGATCATCCTTCATGCGAATCAGGACATGGTTGCTATGGGTAAGAGTTCCCAGGGCAATAGTAAACGGATGCTTCAAAGGTATCTTAATAGGTATGGCTTGGGCAGTAACTATTTTCATTGTAGCCTTTTTTTATATTTTATTATTTGATAAACCCCAGCATGTTGGGCACCCACAGGGTAATTGCCGGGATATAAATCACAAGGGCTAAAACAAAAAGTTCCGCTAGGATAAACGGCCAGATCGCTCTGACCAGCTCTCCCAGTTTTAGCTCTCCAACTATCATTCCCATAAAAAGGCAAGCTCCCATGGGCGGTGTCATAAGAGCAATATTCAGATTAACACACATCATGATGCCAAAATGGAGTGGATGGACTCCAAGATTTATGGCTAAGGGAGCCAGGATAGGGCCTAAAATCAAAAGAGCCGGACCAATATCCAGAAACATGCCCACAATGACAAGAAAAATATTGCAAAGCAGCAGAATTATATATTTGTTATCACTGATGGACATAAATATATGGGCCACCATCTCTGGTATCTGCTCAATGGCCAAAAACCAGGCAAGCACTGTTGCAGCAGACAAAAGCATGGTAATAACTCCCATGGTTACCGCACTTTTAAAAAAAATATTGTAAAGATCCTTAAATGTCAGGTTACGATAAACCACCATCCCTACAAAAAGGGCGAAACCCACAGCAATGGCTGCAGCCTCTGTAGGCGTAAAAAATCCTCCAAGAATACCACCCAGGATAATAACAGGCATCATCAATGCCCACATGGCTCCTCTGGTTCTTTTCACCAGACGGGGAAGTGTGATTTTTTCCGGATTTGTGGGATAATTGCGTCGGCCGGCGATAACCCGTGTCAAAATCATCAAGGCTAATCCTATCATTAGACCGGGAACAATGCCGGCGGCAAAAAGACCTGCTATGGAAACTTCCATAATGGATCCATAAAGGACCATGATGATACTCGGTGGAATGATTGGGGCGATAATGGAAGAAGCCACGGTAACAGCAGTTGAAAAATCCCTTTCATAACCCTGTTTGGTCATGGATGGGATAAAGATACGTCCCAGGGCAGCGGTATCTGCCACGGCTGCACCTGAAATACCGCCAAAAATAATGCTGGTAACAATATTCACCTGGGCCAGTCCGCCTTTTAAACGGCCAAAGAAAAGATTGGCAAAATCCACAAGCCTGCCTGTCAATCCCACCTTGTTCATAATATCTCCGGCCAAAAGAAAAAAGGGGAGCGCTAAAAAGGTAAAACTGTCCATAGCTGAAAACATTCTCTGGGAGATCATGGAAAGAAAGATCGCGTTATCTGTATACAGGAAACCGAATAAAGTTGTGAGGGCCACTACAATACCCACGGGCACACCAATAATTGCAAGAATGAAAAACAGTGTCAGTATGACCCCGATCATGAGATTTTCTCCTTTGCAATCTTTTCTTTTCTTGCCGGCTTGGGTACAAATTCGGAAAATATTTTTTTAATCACATTTAAAAAAAGCTGTACCAAAGTCAATGCGGCGGCAACAGGTACTGCTGCAAGTACCCAGGCCATTGAAATCTTAAATGTTGAAGCCATCATTATATTGTTGACAGTCATAAGGTATCCCTGCCACAACAGCACGATAAAAAAAATAGCTATAAGGATATCAACTAAATAGCTCATTAATTTTACAACGATTAAAGGAACAAAGCTGGCCAGGACCTCAACCTTGATGTGCTTGTCCTGCCGCAATGCAATACTGACAGCTGTAAAGCCCAGCCATACAAGCAGGTATCGGGCGACCTCTTCTGTCCACATGAAAGGGCTTTGCATAACATATCGAAAAAAAACACCCAGGATTGCAACCAGGGTCATGGCAGCAAAGCAGAATACACATAAGGCGCCGCAGATTTTTTCAATGGCCAGACCAATTTTTTCAGCAGTATCAACGATATTTTTTGCCGTGGTATATTGTTGCATATTTTGCTTTCCTGTTCTGGTTTAAAACCGACATCTTAGAGGACCACTATCCTCTAAGATATCAATCTTTTTAAAAAAATTATCAGCCAAATTATAACAGGTTAATAGCCCAGCTTTTTTTCCGCATCAGCAACAGCCTTTATCATATCATCCACCCAGATGGGTTCCATCTGTTTTTTCAGCCATTCAAGACATACCGGCCCTGCAAGTTTTTGAAGGGCAGAAACTTCTTCACCTGTCAGGGCATTAATTTTCATACCGTCTTTTGCCAGTTGAGTCAGTGATTCTTGTTCCCGTAAAAGAGCCATACTCCTGGTTGACATGCGCCCCGCTTTGACTGCATCCCTTAAAATACCTTTATCTGCACTTGACAGGCCGTCATACCAGGTTTTGTTGCACAGCCATATCTGATAGCCGAACTGGGAATTTGCAAGAGAAATATATTTTTGGACTTCATACATCTTAAATACGGAAACAACAAAAGCAGCATTTGTCTGACCATCTACTACACCTGTCTGGAGTGAAGTATAGGTTTCAGGCCAGGGAATGGGCACTGCGCTTGCTCCAAGGGCTTTGAACATGGATGCCTGGAGAGAACCCATTGCCCTGAATTTAATATTTTTAAAATCTTCAGGTTTCTGGATCGGGCGTTTATTATTGGTGATAGCTAAAAAACCTGAATCAACAATTGCCAGCGCCTTAATGTTTGTTTTTTCGGTAAAGGCATCCAGAAGCCTCTGTCCATAGGGGCCATCAACCACTTCCCATGCCACTGCATCATTTTTAAAAACATAGGGTGCCATCATGACCTGGGCAGGCGGGAATATCCGCGACAATGTCACCATGGAGGCTGAGGTCATCTGGATAGCATTACTCCTCAGGGCCTGAAGGATATCAACCTCTTTTCCCAGTGTGCCGGATGGAAAGATCTTCACCTTTAAACGCCCGCCACTGCCCTTTTCCATCAAGTGGGCAAAATTTACCACACCTGTGGTATAGGCAGCCTTATGCGGGTTTGGTTTACCAAGATAAGCAAAATTAATCGCTTTTCCTGCACCAAATGCAGATCCGCCGAAAATAAGACCCAGGGTAAAAAACAGAATCATACCCATAAATACAGGGAACATCATACTTTTTTTCATCACTTCATCCTCCTTGTTAAAATAAATTTTTTACATAAAGCAGCAAGGATTTGGTAAATGGCTTAAACAACCTTGCACAAATATTATAATCGTCTATAAATCATGGATGTTAATGACTTCCTCTTTTTTGTTTCGTTCAATGATTTCAGTCAGAGTTTTGAAATGAGTGATCATTAACTGCCGGGCCTCCTGTTTCTTTCCATTAAGCATAAATTCATAAAATTTTTTATTATACTCAAGGTCACCCCGGGCATCTTCCAGGGTCATGGGTACTTTGGATAATATTTCCAGGAAAACCTTAACCAAAGCGCTCATGATAGCGCTGGTCAATCGGTTGTGGCAGGCATTGGCGATCAGGCAGTGGAAATGAATGCCTTTTGCCTGATCAGGTTTTCCTTTGTTTATTGCTTCTTCAACCTCTTGAATGTTTATCTTCATGGCTTCCAGGTCTTGTTTTGTTCTGTGCTCTACAGCTATGGCCACTAACTCAGGTTCAAGGATCTGTCTAAACTGGACCATTTCTTCTGGTGTCAATCCGCCGAACTGATAAAAATTATTCATCACTTGGCCGATTTTATTGGAACCGGGCTGTGCCACAAAACTGCCGCCATAGATACCCCTGCGTTTTTCGATTAAGCCCTCTGATTCCATTTCATGTAGTGCTTCCCGTATAGTAACCTTACTGACTTTTAACTGGTTGACAAGTTGAGTTTCCGGGGGAAGTTTGTCTCCGGGTTTAAATTCCCCTTCAAGGATGGCATGTTTGATCACCTCCTTAACCTGGTTTGACAATTTTCCCTTTGGTAAAACAACATTTTGAAAGGATTCATTCATGGTTTGCCTTGTAAAAAATAATAAATTATTATATTATAACGTTAGTTGTTTATAACATTAGTATTTTATTTAAATCAAGAAAAATTTTATAAAATTATTTTTTGATTTCTGTTATCTATAAATAGCCTTTGAGCGGCAGGAATCATGTTATAATTTTTAAATGATTTTATAATAAAGGGGACATATGAAAAAAGAATTGAGCAGGCTGAAAAAGCAATTGTCTTTAAAAATTGACGAATGCTCTGCCAGACTTATTGAAATTAGCGAATTTATCCATCAAAACCCTGAAATTGGCTTTAAAGAATACAAATCATCTCAAGCACTCATAAAAGAGCTTCAAAGCAATGATTTTATTGTTGAAAAAAATACAGCTGGACTAAAAACCGCTTTTACCGCTGTTGCCAGAGGAAAAGAGGGTGGACCTGCCATTGCATTCCTGTCTGAGTATGATGCCCTTCCTGAAATCGGACATGCATGCGGGCACAATATTATAGGAACTGCTTCTTTAGGAGCAGGCATTGCAGTTAAATCAATTATCAAAGAACTTACCGGAAAAGTTTATGTAGTTGGAACTCCTGCTGAGGAAGGTGGGGGTGGAAAGATAATAATGTTGGAAAAAGGAGTTTTTAAAAAAATTGATATATCTTTAATGGTGCATCCATTTAATAAAACCTATTCATTCCTTCCATCTTTGGCCGCAAAGCCAATTGAGTTTATCTTTTATGGAAAAGCTGCACACTCAGCAATCAGTCCTGAAGAAGGTCTAAACGCTCTTGATGCAGTTGTTCAAACTTATAACTCAATAAATGCACTTCGCTTGCAATTGCCGGGTGATGTTAGTATCCACGGGATTATTACAGATGGGGGACTGGCTCCAAATATCATATCAGCCAGAGCCGCAGTAAAATATGCAGTACGCACAAAAAATCAGAACTATCTGGATGAGCTGATGGATAAAGTAAAAGCCTGCGCCAGGGGGGCTGCCATGGCAACCGGTACAACACTTGAAATAAATGAAAGCTGGGCAGGATACGATGCAATTAAAAATAATATTCCCATTGACAATGCAATCAAAAAGAATCTTAAATTATTATCCATAAAACAGACACCTCCCAGCATGGAAGCAGGTGGTATGGGCTCCCTGGACATGGGCAATATAAGCCGGATTATGCCTTCAGCTCATCCTTTTCTTGCCATTAGTGATGACTTTGCGGTCCACACTGACCAGTTCAGAGAAGCTGCCATATCAAAAAGAGGGCATGAAATGATGCTTAAGGCTGCAAAACTTTTGGCATATACTGCACTTGATTTGTTTATGGATAATGAATTGCTTGAAAAGGCAAAGCAGGATTTTATAAACAACCGGGTCCCTTTATAGAGAACATATAATTATTTCAAAATTTCCGCCAATACCATATAATGGCAAAAAGCATATTTGATCTCCTGGTGTTGATGCGTTTTTGCTTTATTTTTTACCTTTATTTTTTATCATCCCTATCAGAAATCACGCACAGGGCTGCTGAAGTCTGAAAAGGTATCGTGCCTTCAATAGTCACCTCTGAACGAGGGCCTTTGGGACTGGCGCCGGGCATCCTGAAAGAAGTAACATCAACGGGTTCAATTTTAATCTCGTCAGGCGGGTCAACCTGGTGTATCCATTCATAGGGGAATCGATATGCACGATAGACCATGTTCATTTTAAAATTTTTACCCCAATAAGGACTGATATATTCCCAAACCAATTCATGATCTGCAGTAACCTCAATTATTCTGCCACCACTGCCTTCAGAAATAAGCGTATTTCCATTGGGCAACCTTTGGGCAGAGCTTATAAAAGGACTGTAGAAGCGGTTGCTGTCAGTTGGATGAACCAATCCTGCTTCCTGTGGAGTAAGCTGCCATACAATTTTTAGAGTAGTCGGGTCAAATTCCAGAACTCTGGAATAATCCCTTAATACATTTTTGGTCCCGGTTGGGCTTGCCGGATGGATTGATCCATATCCAGCCCATCCCCCATTGTCATAAACCAAAATATTCCCCTCTCCAGGCAATCCGCGTGGTATCATATGGGCGTGGTGCTGGCCGATAATCCAGCCCAGCTCCTTTTCAGGCGTGTAGTCGTAATATGGTCCAACCTTCCAGACCACCTCACCCGTTTTTTTGCTTATGATAAAGATAATGTTTGTTTCCCTGCCATCTGCAATAATATTATCCGGATGAAACCTTTCATCTCCTGCCTCATCCCATTTGTTCGGTCCCAGAAGCGACATGGAATTGAGATGCATCCAGTCCCCCATTCCCCCGCCGCAGGGTCGCATATTGGGATCACGGGAAAGAATATTTTTAGCATCCTCCCGAAATCCAAAAGAATCAAAATGTTCGCTGCAAACCCATTCCCATAAAATGTCTCCATCCCAGTTGATTTCATAGATCGTATCATCAAGCAGGTTCTTGTCGGAAATTTGTGGGCAGACCAAATTTTTATGGCCCAGAATCATGGTATTGCCCTGATCTGTTTTTGCTTCCATGCCAGGGACATAATAACCAACCGGGTTTCCTTCCCGCTGATAGTCATGGTGGACACGGGCCATCCACTGAGGCTGTTCTCCAGGATCTTCTATATATTCGTATTCATTGAATTTCCAGACCACATTACCATCCCAGTCAACCTGGACAAGGTCCCGAAGGTCCTGCATTCCATATTTTGTGGATCTCTCTCCTGTATGGCCAATGACATAGCCTCCTTTTAGAACTTTATTGGGAAAGCCATGTAACCCTTTCCACAGCTTGGCTTCGCCTCCATTCATATCAATTACAAGAGCTCCTAACTCCTTGGCCTGAAATACAGTGTAGCCATTAAAACATTTTTTAGGATTATATATTGTCGTGCCCGTGGGATATATACTTGGATAGGTCATTAAACACTCCTTACAAAATGGGTATTATTTTTTTAATGTTTTTTTCTGATCATTTCATCCAGGGTATCAAAATGATCAGCCATGACAATTTCTGCCTTTTCACCATTTCTTTCTCTGATGTGTTTTAAAAACAATTTATTGTATTTTAAATCTTTTGTAGCAGTTTCAAGGTCCGGGGACTTTGCCAATACCTGCTGAAATACTTTTACAAGCGCTTCCATCAAAGAGCTGATAAAACGGTTATGGCATGCATCCGCAATAAGACGGTGAAATCCTATCGCTTTGGTTTGATCAGGCTTTCCCATTTTAATGGACTTATCAACATCATTAATGCATTGTTCCATTGCTTTAAGATCGTCTTCGGTTCTTCGCTTGGCAGCCAATTTTGCAAGCCCGGGTTCAAGAATCCGCCGGAATTCAGCCAGATCGGTTGCAGTAATTCCTCCAAAAAGGTATGAATTTATCACAACATCAACCATTTTTTCAGAGCCGGGCTCTGCAATAAAATTTCCACCAAAAGCACCACGCTTTTTTTTGATCAATCCTTCTGCTTCCATCTCTCGCAGAGCTTCTCTGGCAGAAACTTTACTTACCTTCAACTTTTGAGCTATTTCTATTTCTGGAGGGAATTTTTCACCAGGCTTGAATTCTCCACTTAAAATCGATTGTTTTAATATTGATTTAACCTGGTCAGATATTCTTTCTTTGTGAATTACTGAATTATGGAATGTTTGTTTCATAAAATTTCTCTTAATTATATATTAAAAGTCTATGTTATAAAACTAACTTTTATAACATAGACTTTTTTTGTCAAGTACAAAAATTTTAAATGGTTGGCAGAATTGAGAAATTCCATGTAGTGATCTTTTTTTGAAAAAGTAGACATCCATTTTTACTTATATGTGTAATAATTAAAAAAACACAAATGAGATATAAAATCGACGAAAGCGGATACTAAAAAGATATAATAAAAATTTCAAATCAAGAGTGGTCACACTTTATACCGGTACATTACAAAATGATTGATGGCGTGAATTTGTGAGAGAATTTTAGTCAATCTCACACAGAATCATCAAGGTTGTTTTAAAAAAAACCAATAGCCGCAATTGATTTAGCAGTAACGATTCGGAAGGTGTTAGATGAGGTAAAGGTAAAAAATGACTAAAATATAAATTATTGATGATGAAATCCTTGTCAGAAAAATATGAAAGATACAGAATATATGGCTCAATCGAAGAAAATGAACAATAATCGCTGAGTTTTTTGGGAACAATTTGATTTGATTGATTTTATTTTTTCAATATCTGCTATAATAAATCCTTTTTTAAAAGGATTAATGAATGGTTAAATTGAATATTGTATTATTGGAACCGGAAATACCTCAGAATACGGGAAATATTGGCAGGACCTGCAATGCCATGGGTGCTTCTCTGCATCTGATAGAGCCATTGGGATTCTCCATCGAGGATAAATATTTAAAGCGTGCCGGGCTTGATTACTGGAAAGAACTCAATGTTAAAACATACAGGGACTATACGGATTTTCTTGTCAAAAATCCCCAGGGCCAGAAAGTGTTTCTCTCAAAAAAAGCAACAATGCAATGTGATCGGTTCTGTTATTCAGATAAGGTCTTCCTGATTTTTGGGAAGGAGTCTGTGGGTCTACCTGAAAAAATGCTGCAGGAGAACAAGGATTCTTGCGTTAGGGTACCCATGTCTGTTTACTCCAGGTCTTTGAACCTGGCCAATACCGTTGCAATCCTCAGTTACGAGGTAATGCGACAACACGCTTTTTCCGGTCTTAAGACCAAGGGGGAAATATAAGTTTAATCAAGCGTATTTTCCCTATGGGGTATGGTCTAAAAAATAATTGCAATTCTTTATTTTTTATTGCTTAGCAAAACGCCTGAAATGACAATAATAGTTGCAAGAATTTGTTTGGGATTTAATATCTCGCCTAAGATCAGCCAGCCTAACATGACTGCTGTAACAGGGATCAGATTAATAAAGATAGAGGCCCTTGATGCGGGGATTTTGCTGATTCCCCAATTATATAGCCCAAAGGAAAAAAAAGACACAAACGCACCTAAATATAATAATAGCAAAAAAAGTTTAAGGGTCCATATGGAGGGATCAGCACTAATAACAGTTCTGATTCCAGGCAGAAAAAAGAGGGTTCCGGCAACAACCTGCATCCCGGTTAAAGACCATGTGTCATACCTTGTACTGAGTTTTTTAATCAGAATAATATTTGCACAGGCACTGGCCATTGCACCGACTTCCAAAAGATTTCCAAGAATCGGGTGGGGGGCATTGGTTTGCTCACTTTGAAAAATTGTCAGCAATACCACACCTAAAACTGATAAAAGAAGTCCAAAGATTATTTTTATATTTATGGTTTCGGCAAGAAAAAACCATGCAGCAACAGCTACCATTAAAGGCAGACAGGCTGAAATAATTCCGGCCTGTGATGAGGTGGTAAACGTTAGGGCATTGGACTCAAATAAAAAATAGAGGCACGGCTGGAATAAAACCATGGGGAGCAGGATTTTCCAATCACCTTTTTGATATGATTTTGGAAACATTTTTATTGATATAGGAATAATAAATATAAAGGCTGTGAAAAGTCGGCAAAACATTACTGCAAAGGGATTTAAATCCTGAAGCACGATGCGCATGGCAGAGAATGAACTGCCCCATAAAAGAACTGCCACAAGAATCGACAGGACAGGCAATATGCTTTTGATTTTCAAATTCACCCACCCTCAATAAAGGAAAGATGAAAATAAATCAAATAAAAAATTGTACAAAAAGGGTAATAATGGCAAGGTGTCAGGCATGTTAACGAAATTCACCCAAAATGCATTGAAAATTATCCAGGATATTCCGGAAGGTAAGGTACTGACCTATGGCTGGGCAGCTGCTCTTGCCGGTGAACCAAATGGTGCCCGCCAGATTTCAAGGCTTCTTCATTCAATGTCAAAAAAATATGATTTGCCCTGGCATCGTATTGTAAACTCAAAAGGGAAAATTTCCTTACTGCCATCCCAGGGGTATGAACTGCAAAAGGCACTTCTTGAATCAGAGGGTGTTAAATTTTCTAAAAATGATATTATTGATCTTAAGATTTATCTATGGGTTAACCAGGTTTGATTTTTTTACAGCCTTTTCAAGCTGTTTCATTTTTGCACCATCCCGGCTCCACAGCCGGCATGAATCGATTAAAAATTTTTTGTCGTCAAAGCTTTCAAGATCCTTTGGAACAGGTATTTTATCTTTTCGTTTATGGGTCAGCCATCCATGGACAATTTCTTGGCCCATAACAATGATTAACTGACAAAGATGGGTACATCCTTTTTTCCCACCCATGATATCGCGAATATTTTTTGAAAAACCTGATTTTATCTCAAGTCCTTTTAGCTTTTCCATAGTATCAAGCGTTGTGCGGCATTCAGTCATGGGAACATGGATCATAACTGCTTTTGCATCTTCTATCGTGAGCGGATCAGGTTTTATTATCAGTTTTACGTCTATGTGATGAATAATTCCCGGTTCTTTTACTGTCCCTGTTACATCAAATACCTTAATGTAGCGCCTGTCTTTTAGCACCCCGTGGACAATTACACGGGAGTTTGTATGAGGGTAGGTGGCAAGCTTTATATCCCGTGTATGTATTTTTACTTTGTTTTCTAAAATGCTGTCTAACATGAAACCATTTTTCCTATAAAGTATATTTTAGGTGCTTTAGCACCCAATTGCTATGGGTCATCATTTGGATTTAATAAACTTGATCCATGGTGCCGTCTAAATTGGGTAACTGAATATTTTTCAAGTTTCCAGTCAGGTACACCACAGGATTTACAAGTACTGTGAAACCACTTGTTTCTAACCCATCTGGCAGCACGGCTGTTTCTTGAGTTGTTTGCAGGAAATGTCTTATTGCAATGTGTGGTAATAATGGCATAAGACTCATGCTTTTCTATATATTTGATGCCATGTAAAATCCCTTTTCTTGAAGGCCACAATTTGATTTTTTCAATTAGCCTTAAAAGGTCAATACGTTTTCTATAAAATTTTTTGGCAGGTGGTTTTTTCTTTCCTGACATTATTAATCTCTTTTAAGGGGAAAAGCAGCTCTGACGGCCATGGCTGCAGTTCCAAGCTGTAAAGGGTCATATAAAATTTGGTTGCCTGCTTTTTTCATGGCGTTCTGGGTAACCCCCAAAGGGACTCCCGGGGCAGCTATGAAGGTTTCAGGGTTAACCATAACGCTGGTTATAACATCTTTGGCATTGGTTGCCTCTATAAAAAAATTAAATGTATTACGGATCGACTCCAAATCATCCGACTTGTAATCATCCGGTTCGAAATCATGGACCGGCTCAATTTTTTTTGTCAGGCTTTTATTCATTGCGTCACAACTTTTTTGACACTTTACCCTATCTTTATCATGGACACTTACGCAGGCGCCAAATTCAACCAGGGTCTGGGCGGATGCCATACCAACCGGGCCGGCCCCTATCACCAGCACTGATTTGCCCTTTACTCCCTTTGCCATGAGATCAAGAGCAGCGGCAAAGACATTTCCTGTGGCCTGAATATTATCAACCAAAAGGCCATTTTTTAAATTAATGGCAAAGTACCGGTTATCATCTGCCATAAATATGATGTCGGCTTTGTTCTCAATGGCCAGTGCTAATCCTGCAGCATCTGTTTGGGGAGGTATAAAGGCTGTGAACCCAAGATGGCTGAGGATATCTTTTATGGTTTGTGCAAACCCTGTAATTTTTCCAAGACCGGCCGTTATCGTCACTACAGCCATCGTAAGGTTATCCATTTTGTCTTGGATATTTTTTCTAGAAATATTGGCACCGTGGCAGGCTATTCCCAGCATATCCCGGCCGGTTTGACGCTTAAGTCTTTCATCAAAGTCAATCAGCTGATCTGAAAGTGTTTCAATGTCATCCGTTGTAAGCCGTGTCACAAAAATGTTCCTTCTAAATAGTGTTTGAACGAAAACTCACCCATCTGCTGCGTTGCTGCAAAATTTTGCCAAATTATAAATCGGGCCTCATGTACTACAGTACACTCCGGTTTCAGAATTTCTTGCGCCTTGCATATGGGCAACTTTTCGTCCAAACACAGGTTTTCGGCCAGGCACTAAATAACCTTTAGGTTTTGGCTGGGATTAAGAAAGTTTAATTTTTCTTTTTTTCTTTGGTTTATCCATGATTTGTAAATTTCAGGCCGGGCAATTTCATAATCGCCGCAGGATAAAAGTATTTTTTCCACCTGGGCAACCGTTCGTTTTGAGTCCTCGATATCCAAAGAGTTCTGTGCCACTCCGGCAAGGCCGTTGCCGGCAGGAACAATTGAAGTCACCACATTGGCACCGGCTTCAAGTCTTTTCTCAAGCCCGCTGACCCCCTCAACATCAAGAGAGGCAGGAATAAGCCTGTCAGGAAACAGCAGGCGTAAAACAGCCATGATAATAAGTTCCATTTTGATATCAGCTATTGGATGGTTTTCCATGGGGGTGCCCATCTGGGGGACAAATCCCATGACCCGGGTCTGGTCAACGTTCAGCAGTTTAATTGCATCAAAGGAATCAAGGATATCTTCGCTGGTTTCTCCGACACCGCACAAAATACCTTCTTCAATTAAAAGGTTTAATCCGGCAGCTTTTTGTTTTACTGCAAGTCTCTGGGAAAAGCTCTGGCCTGTTCTCAACTGCGAAAACAAATCAGGGTTGTGGGTTTCCTGGTAGCAGGCATAAAAGTCAGCTCCAGACTGGGCCATTTGCTTTAGAGCCCACTCCGGCAG
>JABIYQ010000593.1 GCA_018702715.1 Desulfobacula sp.
ATGAAAATTAACGCAACTATGCAAGCCTGACCCCATGACCCCTACAGACTTATAAACCTATTGAATCATTTTCGCCACCCGAATCTTGCTGGATAAAAACCTTTTGTTCCTTATACGTCAAACAATTTGGTAAATGGATTAGTAAACGAATTGGTAACGAATTGTTATACTGGTTGGCCAAAGAAGATTTGACTCAAATCAACGCATTGAATTTTTTGATAATATCTGCTATTAAATGGCTTTAAATTTTAAGGGATTTTTTCGATATGCATTATGAAGGGATGATGATAAGGCCGCCAAGTGAGGCCAATAGTATTTTATTACAGGTCACTCTGGGCTGTTCCCATAATAAATGTACATTTTGCGGTACATTTAGGGATAAGCGCTTTAATATAAAAAAAGATGATATTATTTTTAAAGATATAGAATTTGCAAAAACTTATTGCCAAAGACAGGACAGGCTGTTTATCTGCGATGGAGACGCCTTGATCGTTCCGCAAAAAAGGCTTGTCAATATCCTTAAAAGAATAAAAGAACGGCTGCCCTGGGTTCAAAGAGTGGGTCTTTATGCCAACACCAAGGGTATTGCCATGAAGAGCGACGAGCAGCTCAAGGAACTGCACGAGCTTGGAGTCAAAATCGCTTATATGGGTCTTGAATCAGGGGATGATACTATCTTAAAAGAGATTAAAAAAGGTGCTGATTCCGCCAAAATGATCAAAATGGGAAAACGAGTCAGACAAGCCGGCATTCAGCTGTCCATAACCGTGCTTAATGGTCTGGGTGGAAGAAAGAATTCTAAAAGTCATGCCTTGGAAACAGGCAGGGTTTTATCTGCCATTGATCCTGAGTTTGTGGGGGCTTTAAGTCTGATGCTGGTACCGGGCACGGAACTTTTTGAGCAGCATGAAAAAGGGGATTTTGAACTTATCAATCCTGAAGAAATGCTTGAGGAACTAAGGTTGATGATAGCCTCAACCCATCTTTCAAACGGTCTATTCCATGCAAATCATGCATCCAACTATCTTCCCATAAGGGCAAAATTGCCCGAAGAAAAAGAAAAAACACTTGAATTGATTTCACAGGCGCTCAAAGGAAATATGGCCTTAAAACCGGAACATATGAGAGCCTTGTAACATAAATTGAATGACACAGGAGAATAAAACAATGGCCCAAGTTGAAACAAATCTTGATCAGTTAACAATAAGCACAATCAGAACCCTTTGTATGGATGCAGTTCAAAAGGCCAATTCAGGTCATCCGGGCGCACCCATGGGTCTGGCCCCGGCAGCATATGTTTTGTTCAAACGCTTTTTAAAACATAATCCTAAAAACCCTGCATGGGTTGACAGAGATCGCTTTGTTCTTTCCGCGGGTCATGCATCTGCACTGCTTTACAGCCTTTTATACCTTTTTGGGTATGGTCTTAAAATAGATGATCTGAAAAGCTTTAGACAATGGGGCTCCAGAACTCCCGGACACCCTGAATACGGAGATACCCCGGGTGTAGAAACCACCACAGGTCCTCTGGGCCAGGGCATTGCCAATGCTGTTGGAATGGCCATTGCAGAACGCCATCTGGCAGCGACTTTCAATAAAAAAGAACAACAGATTATCAACCATCATACCTATGTGATGTGCGGTGATGGCGATCTTATGGAAGGGGTTGCCCTTGAGACGATCTCCCTTGCAGGACATCTGGGCCTGGGAAAACTGATCTGCCTATATGATGACAATTCTATTACCATTGAAGGAAAAACCAATATTGCTTTTACAGAAAATGTGAGGGCAAAATTTGAAAGTCAGAACTGGCACGTGGTCACGGTTAATGATGGCAATGATCTTGAAGAAATACAAAAAGCGATCCAGGCAGGTAAAGATGCTGTTGCAAGACCAACCCTTGTTCAGATAAAGACCCATATTGCCTATGGCAGCCCCAATAAACAGGACACTTCCGGCGCACATGGAGCACCCCTTGGTGTGGAAGAGATTAAGCTTGTCAAAAAGTTTTATGGTGTGCCTGCGGATAAAGATTTTTTTGTGCCGGATGAGGTTCTTGAAAATTGTGGAAAAGCCCTGTTATATGGTGAAGGCTTTGAACAAAGCTGGCAGGAAGGTTTTAACTCGTATAAAACCCAATACCCGGAACTTGCCGCCAGGTTTGTTGATGCCATCAGTGGATTTTTAACTGAAGGGTGGGATGCCAAGATTCCTGAATTTAATCCTGAAGACGGACCTATTGCCACAAGGGCTGCCTCAGGTCAGGTCTTGAATGCTATTGCAGACAACCTGCCTGCATTAATGGGGGGTTCTGCTGATCTTGCGCCATCAAACAAAACATATATAAACAGTGCAAATGATTTTCAAAAAAACGCCTATGATGGACGGAATATCAGGTTTGGTGTTCGTGAACATGCAATGGGTGCCATTATGTCGGGAATGTATCTTCATTCCGGCATTCGGCCCTATGGTGGAACATTCCTTGTCTTTGCCGACTATATGCGTCCGGCAATCCGTGTGGCCACTTTGATGAACCTGCCTTTGATTTATGTATTTACCCATGACAGTGTTGCTGTGGGAGAAGACGGGCCCACACACCAGCCAGTGGAGCATTTGGCATCATTGCGGGCCATTCCGGGTCTTAAGGTTGTTCGACCTGCCGACGCCAATGAAACAGCCCTTGCCTGGAAGCAGGCTTTAAAAACGCTTGATTCACCCACAGCATTAATATTAAGCCGTCAAAAACTGCCGACCCTGGATGTATCCAAAAGGGAAGGCGAGTTTAATCATGGAGCCTATATTTTAGAAACTATAATTGACCCGGATATGATTCTCATTGCAACTGGATCTGAAGTTCATATCTGTGTTGAAGCTGCCCATATGCTTAAAAATGACCACAACATAAAAGCGGCTGTGGTATCCATGCCTTCCTGGGAATGGTTTGAAAAAGCACCTGCACCTTACAGAGAAAGGATACTGCCATCAAGTGTGACAAAAAGAATGGCAGTTGAAGCAGGTATTTCCATGGGATGGGAAAAATACACAGGCTCTGAAGGTAAAATTTTGGGGATTAATAAATTTGGTTCTTCAGCACCCGGTGGAACAGTTCTCAAAGAGTATGGCTTTTCTCCGGAAAATATTGTTCAAAAAGCCCTTGGCCTTTTTAAATAATCCAGTTTAAATAATCCGGGAGGAAGGCAATGCAGATCAGCGTTAAAACAAGTGCAAGAACCCAGATGATCGATATCACATCCCAGGTTAAAACGCTTGTAAAAGAATCTGGAATTAAAAATGGTCTTGTCCATGTGTTTTCCATGCATACCACAGCTGCAGTTACTATTAACGAGAATGCAGATCCAGCTGTTGAAACAGATATTTTAAACACTATCAACAAGGTGATTCCATGGGATGACCATTTCAAACACATGGAAGGCAATTCTGCTGCACACATAAAAGTCAGCCTGTTCGGTCCTTCAGAAACCATTGCACTGGAAAACGGTTACCTTGTGCTGGGCACCTGGCAGGGTATTTATTTTTGTGAATTTGACGGACCGAGAAACAGGCGGGGGAACATAAAAATTATCTCAGATTGATGAATTTTTGTGCAAACACTAATTTAAATCGTCTTTGGGATTCTTAGTACCCGGAACTTTGAAAACGGGCACGCCTTCTTTGGCAAGAACTTTATCTTCTTCTTTTGTTGTGGTGCCTTTAATATTTCTGTACTCTTCTGCACCATAATGCATTTTCAAGGCTTGTTTTGTGAAACTGGACCCTACATCCTCAAAATTTTTTTCAACATATTCAGCCACTTTTTCAGTTAATTCAGTCATGGCTTCCTGTCTTGCCTGCAGAGCGTTCCGGGTTGTACTATGGGAAGATTTTTTAATAGCAATCATATGTTGTTTTTGTACAACAGATGAGGTTTCGCAAACAGGGCAAGTTAATATGCCCTGGTCCTGTTGTTTTTTCAAATCGTCTTTGTCTTCGAACCAGCCTTCGAAGGTATGACCATTTAGACATTCAAGATCAAATACTATCATTTTAAATAATTCTGTCTACACCTGTGGCGATGTTATAACAGCAGTCTCCCATCTTTTCATAATTTGAAACAAGGGCAATAAAGAAAACACCCACATCCACCTGGCATTCTCCATTCCTTAATCTTTCAATATGTTGGTATCTCATATCTTCACGCAACTGGTCAATCAAATCTTCATTTGCCAATGCTTTCTGATAAAACCCTTCGGTTTTTTCATGTAATTCTTTAACAATCAGGGTTAAAAATTTGTCTAGTTGGTCTGATATGTCTTTAAGATCTTTTTTGGCTTTCTCAGTGAATATAAAATTATTTTCATATATTTTCTCAAGTATTTTAGACACATTCTCCATGCCGTCGCCCAATCTTTCTATATTATTGGTAATTCTCATCATTTCTGATATTTCTTTGGCTTCAGGTTCGTTTACCTCTCCTTGATAAATGGTGGTCAAATACTTGATAATGATTTTCTGGCAGTCATCCAGATGTTCTTCTATGGCATCTCTTTCCCCAAGGATGTCATCATCCCTGATCAAAAGACAAGTAGATACTTTCTTAATATTCATATGAGCAAATTCTAAGTTCTTTATGATTTCACCCTTAGCCTTGGCAAGGGCACCTATGGGTGAGTCAATAAACCCTGAATCAAATTCGGGCAGCCTGTATCTTTCTTGAGATTTTACAGGCTTTGGGGATAATAAAATTGTCAGTTGGACAAGCTTGGGAAGAAAAATCAGGAACACAATTGCATTGATAACATTAAAAATCGTATGGCCATTGGCTATATATCTTGCAACATTGACATATTCGCCATTCACAGTATGGGTCACTGAATCGGCACCTAATTTTAAAGTAATGACTTCTACAATATCAACAAACCATGGGAAAATCAGCAAGATAATACCGACTCCGATGACGTTAAAAATCGTATGGGCGTTTGCCGTTTTATGTGCCTCTGCATTGTTCGATCCTAAAGTGGATAATTGTGCAGTCACCGTCGTACCGATATTTTCTCCAAGAACCAGGGCAAGGGCAGTTGGAAATGTCAAAAGTCCTGAAGCTGCCAGAGTCATTGTCAGCCCCACCGTGGCGGAAGATGACTGAACTGCTACAGTCAGGACTGTTCCCATGAAGATACAAAGGAGAATTCCGCTCATGCTTTCCGTACTGAATTTTGTAAAAAATTCAATAAACTGAGGATCGGATTTTATGGGAGAAAGACCCATTTTCATGACAGTCATGCCATAAAAAAGAAGACCAAACCCCACAATAATATCACCGATATGCCTGTAACTTCTTTTTGTTGAAAAATATTTTAGGCCCACACCCAGCGCAATTGCAGGAAGAGCAAGTTTTGTTAATTTAAAGGCGATCATCTGGCCTGTAATAGTTGTGCCGATATTTGCACCAATTATAACACCCACAGCCTGCTCAAACGCCATGATGCCCGCACTCACAAACCCGATAAGCATGACGGTTGTTGCAGATGAGGATTGAATAACCGCAGTAACTCCTGCGCCTGTTGCACATCCCAAAATTCTATTTGAAGAGATGGCTTCGAGAATCCGCCTGATTTTTTGTCCTGCAGTGGCTTGAAGGCCTTCGGTCATCATTTTCATACCCAGAATGAAAAGGCCAAGTCCGCCAAGGGTTTGAATTAATATGCCTGTTATATTCAATTTTTTTCCTTTTTTTAAATATTGCCGCGCATGTTGTTCCAGTATAAATTAAACAAAATTCTGATGAACCAAGAGGGTTATATAATAAAATTATAGATTTTTCAATTGGGAAATATGCTTTAGATCATGGGTCGAGCTTACGCATGGGAAAAGAGTATTGTTTGTAAAAACAGGGTGTTCAGCAAGATCAAATTTTGAATTTTTGACGGAAGTCTCCCACATTGGAGTGTGGGGAATAGGAGTATAATAGGCCAGTACAGGCAGTATACCGGCCTGGCTTACAAGTTCCATGGATATTTGAACATCATCAATTTTTTGTCCGGGTAATCCGCATAATAAATATGCACCCATCTGATTTTTTTCAAATCCGGCAGCCTTTAGATTTTCAACGGCCTTAAAAAAGTCATCTTTTCTAACTTTTACATCATGGTTCCTTTGTCTGGAAAAATCAGTGGTTTCAAGACCCAGTCGGATGGTTTTAAATCCTGAGTTAAACATTAAGCGGGCGGTTTTTTCAGAAATCTCATTGATGTGCAGGGCATTGGGTGTATGAAAAAAGAGTTCCATTTTTGAAGAGATTATTTTTTCAAATAATGGGAATGCGTAACGTTTGGTATTTACAAGCAGAGCATCGTCGTAAAAAGCAAAATTTTTAACGCCATAGCGCTTATGCCAGTGTTGTATTTCTTTGAACACATTTTCAGGCGATCTTTGCCTGAGTTTTGGTTCAAGATATGAGGAAGCACAATATTCGCATGAAAAAGGACACCCCCTTGACGTTAAAATAGGCGCATAAGCAATTTTATGTTGAAGATCAAGGGCAGGATAGGGCAATTCATCCAGGTCCCCGGACAAACCTTTGTCATCTATTTCAAATTTTGTAAAGGTTTTGATGATTTTTTGAAGTTGAGGCTCTGCCGGACCCTTTATAACAAGATCTGCCAGAGTATTTTTTCTTGCATGTTCATAGCAAAGACTTGCATAAATCCCGCCAAGAACAACAGGCGCATGAGGCCAGATTTCTTTGACTATTTCAATGGTCTCTTTAACGCCTGTTGCCCAGTAAGTCATCAAAGAAGTGACAAAAATGAGATCTGGTTTTTCTATTTGTTTTAAATCTGAAGCAAACCACTGGGGTTTTACACCATAGCGGGAGAATTTTTTATCAATGTGTTCAAGGCCATGGGGTAGATCAATTTCGGTTTTTCGAAAGGGTCCCCGGCCATCCCAAAGAACTTTAGCTTCCTTTGGTTCATTAGGGTGGAATCGGTCAAGGCAGTCAAGAAAGCTTACCTTTAAACCCTTTTCACGTAAAATGGCTGCAATGGACAAAAGCCCTAACGGCTTAGCCCAGAAATCAAAGGCGGCAAAATCATGAATCCAGGGATTTATACAGAGGATATGGGGTGAATCAGTCTTCAAAATACTTCATTGATGTTTTTTTAAGTTCTTTTCTGCTGAACAAAAGCTCATACTCATCTTCTTCAACAGCCTTGGAAATCTTTTTAACGATGGCATAACATTCATCTTCATCAGAAGCATGAACCATGGTATACAAATTATATTTCCAGCCCGGGGCTGGATCTCTTCTGTAACAATGGGTGATCTCTTGAAAGGTGGCCATTATAGTACCGGTTTTTTCTACCCTTTCTTCATCGACCTTCCACGCCACCATGGCATTGGCCTTAAACCCTGATTTCTGATGTTTTAATGTAGCACCAAACCGTCTGATTAGTCCCTGGTCATTAAGATTTTTTAATACCTCTAAAAATTTATCTTCTGTAATGCCTATTTTTTGGGCCATTTCAAGAAATGGCCTTTTGACAACGGGAATATCTGTTTGCAGCAATGCAATTATTTTTTTTTCTAAATCAGTCAACATAATGGCTTATCTTTTTATTTTACAATGTTAATATCAAGAATAATGTGAAACTTTTTTGAACGCATTGTCAAGGTCTTGTTTTAAATCATCCACACCATCAAGGCTTACTTTTGGATTTTTTGTCTGGAAAAAGTGACATGATATCCTGTTCCCCTGCCCGGCACACGCCTCGCTCTGTAATAAATCCAGTTACCAGCCTTGCCGGCGTCACATCAAAGGCATGGTTGGCAGCCGGACTTTTTTCAGGTGGAACCAGAACCTTTTCAATTTTTCCATGGCAAAGGCCCTGGACATATCGTATCTCGTCAGGGTCTCTTTCTTCTATGGGGATATCGGCAATCCCATCTGTAATATCCCAGTCAAATGTGCTTGACGGCAAAGCAACATAAAAGGGGATATTATTATCTTTGGCTGCAAGGGCTTTTAAATAAGTACCAATTTTATTGGCTACATCTCCGGCTCTGGTGGTTCTGTCCGTTCCTACAATGACAATATCCACCATGCCATGCTGCATGATATGACCCCCGGCATTGTCTGTAATAACAGTATGATTCACCCCATGTTTGCCCAGTTCCCAGGCAGTAAGGCGGGAGCCCTGGTTTAAAGGTCTTGTCTCATCCACCCAGACATGGACGTCAATATTGTTGTCAAATGCAGTATAAATGGGTGCTGTAGCCGTACCATATTCAATGCAGGCAAGCCAGCCGGCATTACAATGGGTAAGGATATTGACGGGTTTTCCATTTTTTTGTTTACTGATTTCTTTGATAATAGGCATGCCAAAAGCCCCTATCTTCTCACAATTGACGGCTTCTTCCTCTACAATTGCCAGGGCTTCATCAAGTGCGGCTTTTACTCTTGTTTCATAGGTTTGGGTTTTTAATGCCGCCAAAAGGACCCGGTCAACCCCCCAGAAAAGATTCATGGCAGTTGGCCTGGCATCTTTGAGCCTTTTGCATTCAGACACAAGATAGTCATTATCAGCACCTTTGTTATTTTCCTGCACAAGACTGATATAGACACCCAATGCTCCTGTTGCACCGATCAAAGGGGCGCCTCTTACAACCATCTCTTTTATGGCGTGAATCGTATCATCCACCGTGTATAAATTTTTAATGATCAATTTGTGGGGAAGAAATCTTTGATCTATTGCCTGAACAACTTGTGATGCCGCATCAAACCAGATCGGCCGCATATTTTTTCCATCCACCTTCATATCATGCTCTCCAGAATTTTTTAAAAGTTATTAATAAAATTTTCAGCTTCTTTTATGGATATATTCATATCCTTGATAAGCTTTGCCACATCCTTTTCAATGGAGACTATCTCACCGCTTAATGACCCCACTGCCTTTGCATTCAGGTTATGTTTGAGATAAAGGACATAATCTTTGAGTTTACTTAAAACAGGATACATTCCCTTTGTTGATTTATTCATTATTGTTTCAAGCTTTTGATATTTTATTTTTGAATCTCGGAGCGATCTTTTACTACTGTTTTTAAGCTTGACATCATTGATCTGTGTGATCTCGATTTCCCATTCTTTGAAAAGATCAAAGGCCACCTTTTCTACATCATTGATTCTTTTTTCAATTTGTTTGGCTCGGGAATCACAATCATCATAACTGTCCTTGAGTTTATCATAAAAGGTTTCAAGGTCTCCTCCATCAAAAGCATAGAGTTCTTTAATCCTTGTTAAGGCATCCTTGAACTCTTCCTGTGCTTTTTCCTGACTTTTTTGTACATCTTCAACATTATCAACCAGGATATGTCTTTTTTCTTTGCCGAATTTTTCCATGGCTGAATAATATACAGAGGTGCAACCTGATGTTAAAAGAAAAGCTGCCGACACAAGGGTAATCATGGTTTTAAATTTTTTTATGTTCATAAAATTTATCTCGCTTATTTGATTTGTAACCGGTTTACTAAACCTGAAGACTCCTTATAGCAAAAGTTTGTTGTTTTATTAATCATTTTCTTTATTAGCACATATGTGTTTTGTTCGAGTGGGGTCATCGAGTGGGGTCATCATCGAGTGGGGTCAGGCTTGCATAGTTG
>JABIYQ010000195.1 GCA_018702715.1 Desulfobacula sp.
ACAATGTCAACGAAATCAACATGTATAAGGAATACTGGCTGGATGATGCGGATTTTATACTGATCTCATATGGTTCTTCGGCAAGATCCGCCATTCATCTGGCAAAAAACAGGAGAGCAAGGGGAATAAAGATCGGCGTTCTCGAACTACAGACCCTTTGGCCTTTCCCAACTGATATGGTAAAAGAAAAATGTGCCAATGCAAAAGCCGTTATTGTGGTTGAAATGAACATGGGCCAGATTGTCACCCAGGTTAAAAATGCAGTAGACAACCCAAACAAAGTTTTTCTAGCCAACAGGATTGATGGAGAATTAATCTCACCAACGGACATCAAAACCCTTTTGAGAATGATCCAGGGGAGAGGGGTGTAACATGACAAAAACACCGTTTGATTTTAAAGACTATATTCGACCACGATTTTTTCCCCATATCTGGTGTCCCGGCTGTGGTCATGGAATCGTTTTAGGATCTTTATTAAGAGCAGTTCATGAACTGGGTCTAAATAAAAATGAGATTGTAATAACGTCCGGTATTGGATGTTCATCCAGAATTTCAGGATATGTTGATTTCCATTCCCTTCACACCATTCATGGAAGGGCTCTTACCTTTGCCACGGGAGTAAAACTTTCCAAACCCAGCCTAAAGGCCATTGTCCCCATGGGTGATGGTGATGCCCTTGCCATTGGCGGCAATCATTTTATTCATGCGGCCAGAAGAAATATTGATATCACAGCCATTGTCATGAACAACAGAATTTATGGCATGACCGGTGGTCAATTTTCTCCCTTGTCCGGTACTGGTAAAAAAGCGACAACAGCTCCTTATTCGACCATTGACAGGCCTTTTGACGTGGTTGAACTTGCCAGGAGTGCCGGTGCAACATTTGTCGCCAGATCCACGGTATTCCATGCCAATGAATGTAAAGACCTCATCAAAAAAGGTATTTCCCATAAAGGATTTTCCGTAGTAGAGATCCTGACACAATGCCCGACCTATTACGGAAGAAAAAATAAAGAAGGCGATGCTGTCCAGATGATGGAAAGTTATAAAACCGGTACTGTGAAGATTGGATCCAAAAAATTGGAAAAAAATCCTAATTTAATCCAAAGGGGGATTTTTGTCGAGAATACAGATGTCCCTGAGTATTGTGAGGCCTATGACGAAATTATTCAAGCCGCAATGAAAGGAAAAGCATAATGGAACGGTCAAGATTAGTTTTTTCAGGCTCAGGAGGACAAGGCGTTATAACTGCCGCTATCATCCTTGCCAAAGCTGCAGCCCTTTTTGAAAATAAAAATGCCATCCAATCCCAAAGTTATGGAGCAGCAGCAAGAGGGGGTGCCACCAGAAGTGATATTATTATTGATGATTCTGAAATCTATTTTCCAAAAGTTATTCAACCGAATATACTGGTCAGTCTGACCCAGGAAAGTTACAATAAATTTGCTCCCATTATCAGACCTGGTGGACTGCTTTTAGTAGACTCAAAATATGTCACCATAGAAAAAAAGGTGGATGCCAAGCATATCACCCTTCCAATGTTTGATACTGTGATGGAAAAAATTGGAAAACCCATTGTCTTTAATATTTGCATGTTGGGAACCCTGATTGGCATTTCAGAACTTATCAAGTCTGAATCCATTTTAAAAGTTCTTAAGACAACCATTCCCAAGGATTTTATGGCCATGAATAAAAAGGCCCTGGATCTTGGGTTGGCTATGGGTAAAAAAGAAAGATATTAATTCATTATTAGACACACCTTAAATACCGCCTGTTGTGACCATATTGCACCAGGCGGTATATGTTTAATCATCCTTTGAAGAAGATGATTTAGGACTGGCTATCGGGAAAAGGTTTTCTATATTCAAGCCTTTAATTTTCCTTAAGCATTCTTCCAAGGCGTTTTGCTCATTCTCACCTGCCCCCTGGTGTTCCGGTTTTGCCACAATATTGACCAGATTCGGCACTGCAATAAACTTGTCTGCCAGATTCCCCTGGATTTTCTGATGAACATCTATATAAATCATTCTTCCATTCCTGATCAGATTGTATCTTGAAATCTTTGTCAGAATATCATCTTGATGAAGATCCATATTTTATTTTCCTCCTTTTTCAAAACTATTTTAAATGCCCTTGGCATCGGACATGGTTTATTTACAAAGTCCCAAAGCTCTGGACCAGATAGTATATCATTCAAGGAATGTCAACAGACCCGGCTGCGTTGACCTATTCTTTCCATGCTTTTATGCCCGCTGCCTTTAAACCGACATTTATTAGAAATGGCAACATTGCCATTTCTAATAAATACGTATAAATTGGTGACTAATTGTCGCCTG
>JABIYQ010000596.1 GCA_018702715.1 Desulfobacula sp.
TGACTCATATATTGGTTGCTCTGACTGCTTTTATCATAGCCAGACTTTTGAATCGTTCCAGGGAGATTACAGCAGCCTTTGTCATTATTGCCACCTTTGGGAATGTGGGAAATCTAGGCCTTTCCATTATTGACTTCAGGCTGGGTCAGGCTGCCCAGACTTCCGCCACCATCTATTTTATTACTATTCTTCTGGTGTCCTTTGTGATTTGTGTCGGGATTTCAAGCTGGACCCGGGGAACGGGTTTGTCAGCAGTACTTTCAGTTTTTAAAACACCTGCCTTGATTGCAATGGTACCGGCCCTGTTTTTTTATGGAACCGATTTAGAGCCGCCTTTGTTTTTATCCAGGATCACAGGTCTTTTAGGACGGGCCATGATCCCAGTGATGCTGGTAACCCTGGGGGTTCAGTTATCAGGCCTGGGTAAATTCAATTTCAGTCGTGATGTGGTCACAGCTTCTTGTCTGCGCCTTATAGCAGCCCCTCTTATCGCCTTTGGATTGAGCTTTGTTTTTTCTCTGTCTGGAATGGAAATTCGTTCAGGGATTCTCCAGGCCGGTATGCCTGTGGCAGTTCTGGGATCCATTATTGCCATTGAATATAATATTTTCCCAAAATTTGTTACCACGGCAGTATTATTCAGTACTTTGGCAAGTCTTCTGACATTGACTATTTTATTATATCTTATATAGTTAGTGCCTGACCGAAAAATATAGTCTAAAGGGACACACAGCATGGGAAAAAACAATTTGATCAAACTAATGTCGGAAAAGGCTGCCGGTGTTGGAACGATTGTCCATGAAATATCTTGTGTTTCTGAAGCCATTCAATATGCAGTTGATCTGAACCGGGAAAAAAAGTTTAAAACCCTGACCTGTCCTGGTCTGGATAAAAAAGACAGCGATTCATTGCAGGATTTGTGCAAATCTTCAGGCATGAATTTTTTAAAAGAACCCCTTAGAAATCATGCCTCTTCTATAGACACCTCACTCACCTGGGTGGATTATGGTATTGCGGAAACAGGTTCCTTGATGCTGGTATCTGACTCTGAAGATATCCGTATGGCCACCATGCTGGCCAAGATTCATGTGGCCATGCTGTCCATTACAAAAATAAGGCTGAACACTGAACAAATTGAAGTTGAGCTGGATGAAATTCTGAAAAAAGACTCTCCATCCTATACGGCTTTTATTACGGGCCCCAGCAGGACGGCTGATATTGAACGGGTACTGGCCATCGGTGTACATGGTCCTGTTGAGCTTCATCTGCTTTTGATAAAGGAGATGCAGTCATGATCAAAACGGCCCAGGATATGAAATCCTATAAAAAACAGATTCGACAGGCCCTTGCCGATTCTTTTTTGCGTTCAGCACTGGATGAGTTCAACACGGTTTACCGTGAAAACCGGCCAAATGTTTACAAGGATATGGATTTTAACAGCCTAAGGGATGCCATTGCCGAAAATAAGGACAGCCTGATTCCCTTTCTTGAGATCTTGTTTGAAGAATTCAAGTCCAATGCCCAAAAGGCCGGGGCTATCGTCCACAGAGCGCGGGATGCCAGGCAAGCCAATGAAATCATTGCCCGGATTGCAAAAGAGAATAAGGTTAAAAAGATCATTAAATCCAAATCCATGACAGCTGAAGAAACTTTTTTAAACACTCATCTGGAAAAACAAGGGTTTATTGTCACGGAAACCGATCTTGGAGAGTGGATCATCCAGCTCAAAAAGGAAGGCCCTTCCCACATGGTCATGCCAGCCATTCACCTTTCCAGGTATCAGGTGGGAGAGTTGTTTGAAAAGCAAACAGATTTAAAATTTGATAGCGAAAACATTGACAAACTGGTTAAGGTGGCAAGACATGAGCTTCGCCCAAAATTTCTTGAAGCAGATATGGGGATTTCCGGAGCTAATTTTGCCATTGCAGATTCCGGCACTCTGGGGCTGGTCACCAATGAGGGAAATATGCGTCTGGCCACTACACTTCCAAGGGTTCATGTGGCATTGGTTGGTTTTGACAAGCTTTTAGCAGATCTGGGGTCTGCGCTCCGCATTTTAAAACTTTTGCCCAGGAATGCCACAGGCCAGGCTATCACATCCTATGTGACCTGGATTAAAGGGGCAAACCAAAGTTTGAACACCCCTTCCGGAAAAAAACAGATGCATGTTGTTTTTCTGGACAATGGCCGGCTATCTCTATCAAAGGATTCTGTGTTTTCAACAAGCCTTCGATGCATCCGCTGCGGTGCCTGTGCCAATGTCTGTCCCATTTATTCAAAAGTGGGCGGCCACAAATATGGTCATGTATATATTGGCGCCATTGGATTGATTTTAACACTATTTTTTCATGGTAAGGATAATGACCGAGCCATTGTTAAAAATTGTATTAATTGTCAGGCCTGCAAGGAAGTCTGTCCCGTGGCCATAGATCTTCCCCACCTTATTAAAAAAACATATGCACGGGTGATAAAAGAAGAAGGTAAAGCCCCGGTTAAAAATCTTATGCTGTCCAAATTGATGAAAAACCGGAAACTATTTCATTTTGTCCTGAGATCAGCTTATCTCGCACAGCAGCCCCTTTCCAGGGGTAAGTCAATGATTCGCCACCTGCCATTTTTTATGGAGAAGGATCATGGATTCAGGAGCCTGCCCGTGATTGCCAAAACCCCTTTGCGTGATATCTGGCAAAGTCTTGGCCCTGAGTTGAAAAATCCATCCCTTAA
>JABIYQ010000089.1 GCA_018702715.1 Desulfobacula sp.
TTGAAAATGGATTTTCAACAGAAAATATATTCCACGGAACAAAAGATCAGATCATCCAAAAACTTTTCAAAAGTGTGGATAGCAACACCTGGATTCTTGTAAAAGGTTCCCGGGGCATGGCCATGGAGACTATCATACAGGGTCTTCAACAATTATTAAAGATCAATATGCGGGGTTTATAATGGAAATTTTAAAAAACTCAAAGGACAAACGTTTTTTTAATGACAGGAGAAACTTTACTTATACTGCCCATGTTCCTGAAAGAAGATCTGGAATGGACAGAAGAAATGTTGAGGCTGACAAATTTAATGTAAGTGGGGCATAAGGCTAAAAGGCATGCTGTACGAATTTTTATATCCATATCATGTTGACTTTTCGTTCTTAAATATATTTCGATATATTACATTTAGAACGATTTACGGGGGGCTGACCGCATTTTTAATTTGTTTTCTTTTCGGGCCTTTTGTCATTAAAAAACTGACTCAGATGCAAATTGGACAAATCATCCAGACGGATGGACCCAAGTCTCATCTTGGCAAGCAAGGTACGCCAACCATGGGCGGAATCCTGATCCTTTTTTCTGTTTTCATGACCACTATAATCTGGGGGAACCTGTCCAATCATTATGTCAACATTCTTCTCCTGACACTTATGCTTTTTGGAGCGATCGGATTTATTGATGACTATCTCATGCAGATCAAAAAAAGGAACATGGGTTTTTCTGCTAAAGGTAAATTTCTCATCCAGGTATTGTTTGGACTGATTATAGGCTGGCTGATCTATAAATGCCCTGATTTTAATTCCACACTGACTATTCCGTTTTTTAAAGATATTTCCCCGGATTTAGGAATCTTTTACATCCCCTTTGCCTGCCTTGTCATTGTGGCCACATCAAATGCTGTAAACCTGACGGATGGACTTGACGGGCTCGCCATAGGCCCTTATATCGTTGCCAGCGTCACTTACATGTTCTTTGCCTATGTTACAGGCCATGTCCAGATCGCTGAATATCTCCATCTCAGACATATTGCATCTGCCGGTGAAATAGCTGTGATATGCGGAACGCTGGCAGGTGCCGGATTAGGGTTCCTATGGTTTAATGCACACCCTGCCCAGATTTTTATGGGTGATTCAGGCTCTATTCCTCTGGGTGGAATTCTAGGAACTATCGCCATCATCACAAAACAGGAAATTCTCTTGCTCATTGTAGGCGGGCTGTTTGTCATTGAAGCCCTATCAGTTATCATTCAAGTGTCATATTTTAAACTTACAAAAGGAAAAAGAATTTTTAGGATGGCCCCCTTACACCATCATTTTGAACTGAAAGGCTGGCATGAATCCAAGGTTATTGTTCGGTTCTGGATTATATCCATTACCCTGGCGTTATTATCCCTGAGTACCCTGAAAATAAGGTAGATGAATGTGAAAAAAGAAAAACAACCATATTTTCTGGTCATTGGCCTGGGAGCTTCAGGAACTTCCATGGTGAAATTCCTTCATTCCAAAGGCGAGACTGTTATTGCCACGGACATTGATGATTCAAAAATAAAAATCGGAAAAGACCTTGCCGCGCTTGGAATTAAAACTGAAATAGGTTTTCATGATCAAAAAACCTTTAACCGGGCCTGTGTTATCATACCAAGCCCGGGCATACCGATAACCAATACCTATATCAAAACCGCAGCCGCCCTAGGTGTTGATATTATAGGCGAGCTGGATATTTTCGCTAAATACAATAATCTTCCGGTGATTGCAATAACAGGGACCAATGGCAAAACCACCACCACATCATTAATCGGTGATATCTTAAAATCCTGCGGCATGAAACCATTTGTAGGTGGAAACATTGGAACGCCTTTGGTGGATCATTTGATGAACAAGGGGAAAACCGATGTCATTGTGGCTGAAATATCCAGTTTTCAATTAGATCTTTCAAATCAATTCAGACCGGATGTGGGTGTTCTCTTAAATATTTCAGAGGATCATCTGGATCGATATGAAACTCCTCTGGCATATGAAACTTCCAAATGGAGCATTTTCAAACATCAGATGCCTGCTGACACAGCTGTGATAAATGAATCCATTAAAAAATTTGATATTCTGTCCAAAAAATTGAAATCGAAAATTTTTACATTTTCTTCGAAAAAAAACACTCTGATAAACTGCAATGCTAAAATCGATTCAAAAAATATCAGGATTATCACCCAAAAACTTAACTATACCATAAAAACAGATCAACTGACGGAACTGCAAGGTAATCACAACAAAGAAAATATTGCCGCAGCAGTTCTTGCCTGTCTTGCCATTGGTGCAGATATAGATGGCATTCTTAAGGGTTTGGAAATATTTAAAAACCTGCCCCACAGAATGGAATTTGTAAAAACAATTGATGGAATTTCTTTTTACAATGATTCCAAAGGAACGAATACAGATGCAGTTATCCAGGCCCTTAAGTGCTTTAGAAAAAATATTATCCTGATTTTAGGTGGAAGAGAAAAAGGCACTGATTTTTCCCTTTTGGTCAATGATATTCAAACGAGTGTTAAAACCATTATTGCCATGGGTGAATCCAGGACAATTATAAAAAATACCTTTAGTAATTTCTGTCCCGTTTTAGAAGTACAAACTATGAAAGAGGCGGTTCAAACTGCTTTTGATAAGGCTTTTAAAGAAGATATCATACTTTTATCCCCTGCCTGTGCAAGCTTTGACATGTATGAAAATTATCCCCAAAGAGGCAATGACTTTATAGCCCATGTAAATGCTATTGGAAATAAATAAGATGGCCGAACAAACAAAAACCATACATCCCTTTTTCAGTGAAAAAAGCATTCTTTTTCCTGTTCTTCTTCTTTCCGGGATTGGTATTGTCATGGTTTATTCAGCAAGTTCCGCCATTAGTATGGAAAGCCATAACACGGTATTTTATTATATGAAAAAGCAGGCCCTGTTTTTGGGTATCAGCCTTTGTGTCATGTTTGTAGCTGCCTCTTTTCCATATAAATTTTACAAAAATATTTCTTATATTATCCTTTTTGTTGCCATTGCAATGCTTGTGGCAGTACTCATCCCGACATTAAATATTAAAGCGGGCGGTGCTCACAGGTGGTTGAACCTGGGAGGATTTACCTTTCAACCGGCGGAATTTGCAAAACTTGCCCTTATCCTTTTTCTTGGATATTCCCTTTCCAAAAAACAGGATATGGTAAAAATGTTTTTGATTGGCTTTGTTCCCCATGCATTAATTTTTGCTCTATTTGCCGGTTTAATAATCATCCAGCCTGATTTTGGGACGATTGTCGTGTTAGGAATAATCACATGGGGAATGATGTTTGTTGCAGGGGTTAAAATCACACATCTGCTTTTACCTGCTCCTTTGCTGATCCCTGTTATTTATTTCTGGGTTTATAAAGTTGAATACCGCTTAGAAAGGATTTTGTCATTTCTAAACCCCTGGGATGATCCCTACAATGCCGGGTATCAGATCACTCAATCTTTAAAAGCTTTTGGCTCAGGCGGAATTTTTGGAAAAGGTATTGGTCTTGGCATGCAGAAAATGCATTATCTTCCAGAACCCCACACAGATTTTATCTTTTCAATTATTGGAGAAGAACTGGGTCTTGTGGGTGTATTAACTATTTTATCCCTGTATTTAATTTTATTATTAAAAGGCATCCGGATTGCTAAAACTTCAGAAACTATATTTGGCACCATCACAGCTACAGGGCTTACTATTTATATTGGGGTTCAGGTCTTCATCAACACGGGTGTTGCCCTGGGTGTTCTGCCTACAAAAGGTCTGACACTGCCCTTTATTAGTTATGGTGGAACTTCCCTTGTGATCAATATGGCAGCCATGGGAATTTTAATGAATATCGGGGCATCCAAATATAATGAAAAAAGAACCTAATATAATCATCGCAGGCGGAAAGACCGGAGGGCACCTGTTCCCGGGAATTGCTGTTGCACAGTCCCTTGGCCGTATACTTGAACGAACCGGCCATAATGTGAATATCCTCTTTGTGGGTACCAATGCACCCTTTGAGACCCAAACCCTTGAAAAATACGGGTATCCCCACAAAGCTATATTCTCAAAGCCTATCAAAGGCGGCAATCCACTCTATAAAGCTTTCTCCATTAGTATTATCCTTATTTCTCTAATCCAGTCCATGATAATCATGAAAA
>JABIYQ010000598.1 GCA_018702715.1 Desulfobacula sp.
AATTTTCTCTGCTCAGGTCATTCTTCAATTTTATCAAAGATTCATTTGATTCATCTTTTGCAAATCCATGTGATACCCCAATTTTGAAGAAAACATTCAAAACGGCAAAGGGAAAGTCATGGACAATTCTTGACAGGGATGTTGTCGATGAAATTATTTTCAAAACAGATAATACCAGAAATCGGTTGATGCTGGAACTAATGGCAAGAGGTGGCATGAGAGTTGGAGAGGTCCTGAAATTAAATGCCAAGAATGTGCATGGTCGTAAACTAATTCTATCTGATCCGAAAAGCGGAAATCAGACTGAGATTGTTTATATCCCTAAAAAAGTAGCAGATCGTTTGCGGGATTATATTTCATCGGTAAAAATAGAAGATAGCAACAGCGTATTCCCTTTTGGATATACCAGAGCTCGTGAGATAGTTCAAAATGCCGGGAAAATGATAAATGTAAATCTAAAACCCCATGACCTTAGGCGGCATGCTGCCACTTACGCAAGCAGATCAGGAGTTCCGATTGAAATCGTTTCAAAAATAATTCTCAGACATGCCAATCTCACCACACAAAGATACCTTGGAAAAGTTAGTGATACGGAAGCAATTCATTGGATTGATAATCTTTACAGATAAAATCTTAGGGGATTGGTAAAAGCCGATCCCCGAGTTATTCTGAAATACCATATCTTGTGCCAGGTCTTAATGGCAAACATGGTAAGACTATGAATACAAATGCTCGCTTTAGTGCCATGAAATAACACCTCTTTGAGATATTGAGGAGCTATTTCTTTGCCAATTCTAATAAGAGAAAATATCGAATTAATTTTTATTCAAATTTTGTACAAAAAGAATCAACTCTTTATTCATAGACAGAATAATCCACCCCCCTTATTGCGGCCCGATTTTTAAACCACTCATTTTCATCAGCAGGCGGTGTTACACAATCCTTTTCTTCCTTTCGTTTAAGAATAATGGCTTCTTCTGGACAGGTACTGATACAAAGTCCACAGCCAATACATTTGTCTTGTATAATGCTGTAAGTTTCTTCATTCTCTTTAATGGCATTAATCTGGCACCTTTCATCAGAACAGATTCCACAACCGGTGCATAACGCATCATCAATCATGGCATAAAAATGGGAGTTGACACCTTCGGAAAAACCAAATTCATTTACAGATCTTAGTACACCGCAACAGCATCCGCAGCAATTGCATATATAATGCTGGCCGTTTTGAATATTACTGGCTAAATGCACAAGCCCCGCCTCTTCTGATTTTTTAAGGATTTCATAGGCTTCATCTTTTGAGACCGCTCTTCCGCCCCAGGGATGATCACCTTCAAAGACACCTGGTACCGGAGCAATGCCCATACAGACTTCAAGTGGTTTTCCACAAGGGTTTTCCAGAAGTTTTTTTTCTTTTTTGCATATGCACTCATTTACAGCAAAAGACTGGCCCATTTCAATAATTGCTGAAACCTGCTCATAAGGAAGGGTCATTTGATCATTTTCAACCTCCTTTTCAATAGGAATTACCTGCATCAGATGAGGAGTATACTTGAAAAACTCTTTCCCAAAGGTATGGTTGTATTCATCACATAATTGAGCAAATTCCTTGTCCATACTTTTTACTTGGTACTCATAAATACCTAACACCCAGGGTATCATTTTGAAAACTTTGACTTCTCCAAAATCGACACCGAACAATTGCCCTTTATTCCACATAGTTTCAAGCTTTTCTGCCAAACCTTCCAAGGGTCTTCTTGTTCTTTCAGAAACCTGTTGAGGTGTTTCAAATGTCAGCCGTAAATCACAGAATAAATCTGCTTCTTCGGTTGTGAATATTTTTTTTAAAATCTTAATTTCAACACCTGTTTCCGTTTCTGGAAAACCATTAGGAAGTGTATCCAGAACCTTTGCTACTTTTTTATAAATCGAATTATCAGTCATGTTTTGACTCCTATTTTTAAATATTAAATATCGGGCTTTTGATTTAACTAAAGTCAGGCTTTTCCATATGAGTTCTCAACATTTGAATGTTGATTGAGGCACAAGATTAATAACATTTCAATAACGAATAAAACACGATATGTCAATATTTGTAACTATCTAAATTTTAGAGAAATAAAATTGATTTTTTTAAGAGCAGTATTGTGCAATTGATTTCACAATACTGGGGTAACTGATAATAAATCAAGAGAGGACTATAACGTGAAGCCATGTTTTTTTCATAAAAGTGACAACCACAATATCTGGTATTTTCAAATTTCGCATTTAAAAATTTATTCTTCCACAATGAAATATTTTTATAGAGAGGACTACCTGCAATTTCAAGCCTCATATCCGGGAAGGGAAGACCCTGAAGACTATCCATGTCAGTCCTCATTTTTATAAAACACCCAGCTACAAGATATGTGATCCTGTATTTTTTCATTCCCAATAGCAAACTTTATTGGAGGCTATAAATTAATCAAAAAATCGATTTTACAATCACAGGCGCTTTACCTGAAACCAGTATTCGTGTATAATAAAAATATTGTTTGTAACACCTGTGAACGAAACAAATGATAAAACCCGTTCATTCATAAGGAGGATATCATGATCATTGCCGAAGATATAATGGAAACCAATGTTATTTGTTTATCCCCGGATACAGAGATCCCAAAAGCTGTTGAAATCCTGTTAAAAAACCATATCAACGGCGTCCCCGTGGTGAATGACAACAATGAACTTGTGGGTATACTGTGCCAGAGCGACCTGATCTTCCAGCAAAAAACGATGCCCATCCCACCGATTTTTACCATTCTTGACAGTATCATCCCTTTGTCATCATCCAAAAAACTGGAAGACACCTTAAAAAAAATATCAGCCGCAACCGTTGCCCAAGCTATGATCCAAGACCCTATTACGGTATCTGCCGACACCCCATTATCTGAAATCGCAAGCCTTATGGTGGAAAAGCATTTTCACACCCTGCCTGTTGTGGACGGAAAAAAACTTGTAGGCATCATTGGTAAGGAAGATGTTTTAAAAACCCTGATACAAAAAGAATAGGCAACAATTGACACCTACATTTTCCATTCCTAATATCCGTTTGTTCATTGCATTTAAAGTTTTTTTTAATTCAAGATTCTATTATCCTGTCTTTACCATTCTGTTCCTTGATTTTGGCCTGACCGTGGCCCAGTTTTCAATTCTTAATGCTGTCTGGGCAGCCACCATTGTTCTTGCTGAAGTTCCCTCGGGAGCCCTGGCCGATATTATCGGAAGAAAACAATTACTGGTTTTTGCCACATCCATCATGATCATTGAGATCGGCATCATCAGTTTTATCCCAAAAACAGATCCTTCCATTATTTTTATTGTTTTTTTGATTAACCGTGTCTTAAGCGGCCTTGCAGAAGCAGCTGCCAGCGGAGCTGATGAGGCCATTGCCTATGATTCACTGGCAGCAGAAGGTGATGCCGGCCAATGGGGTCGGGTGCTGGAAATCCTCATGCGGTTTCAATCCATCGGATTTATTATTGCCATGAGTGTAGGCGCTGCCATTTATGATCCAAACCTCCTTGGAAGCGTCTGCCTGTTTTTCAATCTTGATACAAATTTTTCCCAGGAAACCACCATGCGGTTTCCCTTATACCTGACCTTTATCCTGGCGATCTGTGCATTTATCACTACTCTTAGAATGGATGATCCTGATAAAAAATTACCTTCATCCAATGTAAAAAAACCAGAGATTCGGCAGGCTTTCAGCCTGACACTCAAGGCCGGCCTCTGGATTTTAAAAACGCCTTTTGCCCTTTGTGTGATACTTTTCGGCATGCTTTTTGACGGTATTATCAGAATGGTCGTCACCCTTTCCAGCCAATATTACAGGATGATCGAACTGCCGGAATCCACTTTCGGTATTATTGGATCACTTGTCGCCATGTTCGGGCTTGTGATTCCTAAAATCGCAAAAAAAATTGCTGAAAATCGTTCCCCCTCATATGCAGTCTGGATCACAGCCGGGTTAAGCCTTACCGGCCTTATCACCATGAATTTTTTCTGGCCCTATTTAGGATTAATTCCAGCACTCATCACATTCAGCGCCATGTACTTCACCGGTTTTTTTGTCAGCTTTTATATGAACCAGGTCACATCATCTGACCTGCGGGCAACGGTTTTAAGTTTTAAAGGGTTGGCCTATAACATTTCCTATGGTATTTTAGGCATTCTTTATGCCCTTGTTTTAAAAATCAAAAAACAAGGCCTTCAGGCAGAAATTGATGAAAACACCCTTTTTATGGATACTTTTTCCGGGTTCCCTTTCACCTTTATTCTCTGGTTTATTCTTTTGATCGCAGTATATATTTTTGGTTTTAAAAAACCATTATTTCATCGATAATGACCAGGGAAAAGCAGTTATGCTGAACAAAAAACAGATGTAATTGTTCAGCTCGTTAAAAAAAATTATCCCCAAAGCCCTGTTTGGACCTACCATTGAAAAGAAGAACTTGCGCCGCTGCTGCCAAACTTTAAACTGAAATCTGCAAAATATTGTTTACCGCTTGCGGTTGAGGCATAAAAAGCATGAAGTCCAATCTCATCCGGCGTATAGGTACTAAATTTTATTGTTCTCAGATCATTGTTTTTAATTGGCTGGGAAGAATTGAGTTTCCATTTAACAGGATTATAATGGGCATAATTCCAGCTAATTGTACCTAAAGGTAGGGCATACGGTATGGCATCCTTGGTATCTGTTCCCTGAACAAATCCGGAAATATAGTTCCCATCAGATTTTTCTTCAAGCTTTAGAAGAATTGTTGACCAGTCTTTCAGGTCTGATCCATCAATAACACCGTCTGCCGTGGTTAATAGTTTGTAATCTTTCAAAACCAGGTATTTCGTAGATGGTGGTTTTTCCCATAACACCATATAAACTTTATCATTCATGATCGCATTAAAACCGGAAAGGCCTATATCAAAAGGCCAGGTGGTATCTTTTGACTTAAAATAGGATATCCCATAAGATTTGAGGTTCCACGGGTAAGTCCAGTCTGGATTCTTAGGAGAAAGCCTGAATGAAATCCCATGCAAAAAATAATCGACTTTATCATCAAGCTTTATCTTGACCTGTGTTTCATAGCTCAACAATTCACTGTTATCAGTCCAGGCTTTAGCCAGGTCAGGGTTATCAGGATTGGTCTTCCACCATCCAAGGCTTAAAAGTATGGGAACGTATGTTTTAACTTTTACCCATTTACCTTTACTACCCTTACCTTTGCCTTTACCCTTACCTTTACCGCTACCCGGCACCCAATTCCATTTATCCTTTCCTTTATTGCTTTGAAGCCCTAATTTATCTTTTTCAGGTTTTACCTTTTTCCCCCCTTTAAAAGTCCATATGGGATTGAGAACAGGTTTTCCTTTCTTGTCCAGCGTTGTTAATTTTACGATATCAGTTAAATCACCCCCGCCTGATTTTAAATAATTTGAGGTCAGGTCATATTTTGATTCAAACCATGACCCTGAATTGACAATGCCCGTGGAATAAATGATTGTCCGGGAAGAATCTTTTGGATCCACCTTGGTTCTAATAACAAAAGCATCTCCATTGTCCAGCTTAAACTGGGTATCGGAAGCATAGGTTTTACCGCCTTGCACATTTAATTTAGCATAATTAATGCCTGATTCAGCAAGATAATATGCCCTTGAATTAGCATTGGCAAAAAGCCCGGTTTCACCGGATCCAGAGGTAAAATAAATGGTGCCGGCACTCATAATCCCGATAATGGTGATTGCGGCAATAAGTCCTATGAGCATGGCCCCTTTATCATTGTTACATTGCCCGGCATTGTATTTAAATTGATTCATTACCCCAGCTCCTTTTTATGCTCAAGGTAGATTCCTTGGTGCTATTTTACCTGTAAATACTGAAGATTTATTATCCACCCCAATAAGTTCCAGTGTAACTCCAATCAATATAGTGGAGCTGCTCCAGGTTGAAGCCGGGGTTGTGTCGTTATAGGCATCATAGTATTCAAGCTTAAAATTTTTCACCGAGTCAACAAGGGTTTTTCCATTGCTTGAAAAATCGTCGTATAAAAGGGGATCACCAGAGGTCTTTCCCCAGGACAATTTATGTGTTTCAAGTATTCCATTTCTATAATTATTATAAACAATGGAATTTGATTTGCCCTGGCCGGATGTCACTGCCGACAGGTTCCTGAACTCCTTTGAAATTCTTATCATTGCAAGCTGACCTTTATAGGCAACTTCTGAATTGGTTTTTTGGGAAAAAAATGAATCAACAGCATTGATAATGCCAAGACTGCCAAATAGAACAAGAATACCTGAAATAATCATCACAACAATTAACTCAATTAATGAAAACCCTGATTTATTTGCAATTAATTTAATCATAATCAATTCTATTGTTTATGGTATAGTACCGTTAACCTTTCTTTGGAGCTTATTGATTCAATGGTCACTTTTAACAATTCTCCATATTCAGCATCGCCTGAAGACGCTTTTTGTTCTGAATTGGAAACAAATTTTATAAACCGGTTATGGATCACTTTGTAGTTACCATAGTCATTTTTCTGAGTACTTCCTTCGGTTTTGCCAATACTGGTTTGCAGCTTCGTAGGGTCTGAAGTATAATTTTTAGAATAATCTGATGTAAGATTTTCAATAATTTCATGGAGCTTTAAAGACTTATCAAGAGCAAATATGGGTAAAGGGCTTCTTGTGCTGGAAGTATAGACATACTGATACATCATGGTTGCAAAGATTGAAGCAATAACAATTACAACAATTAATTCAATCAATGTAAATCCATTATTATCTGTTTGTGAATTCATAGCCCCCTAATAAATAAAGCCTGTTGTTTGTGTTATGGTCAGCTTACTGGGATTTTTCCCATTAACCTTTAATGTAATAACAATATCAGAGCTTCCCGGGCTTCCAAGATCATCAAAGCTTATGGCCTTAGTGCCCGGGGTTGCTTTGATTCCACTTGCAAAAGTATGGGTGGCAGAATTTTCATTGGGAAGATTCACTGATGCTGTGGCACCACTTTTTTGAAGGGTGTATGAGGAGCCGCCTTTTATACTTATTCCCCAGGATTCGTTATGACTCATGGAACGTATCTGGCTGTATCTAAGGTGGCTTTTCAAGATTTCGACTTCCATAGCCACATCATAGACATCCGTTGAACTCATTTTGGATACGGCAACAGCAGAAAGGATACCCACAATAACAAGTACGGAAATAATTTCAATCATGGTGAAGCCGTTTGAGTTGCCAAACGCATTGGAAATCTTATATTTTCCAATTCTTTTCATATAATATTTGTATAGATTTATAGCTGTTATGTCAATTCTTTTTAATTCAGGAAAAAAACATATGTTTTATGTAATTATTCAGCTCTTACGCTTGAAATTGCCCTCTGTCTGATGGATATTTGTTTCGAGGCTATTCGCTTAACCTCCTGCAACTATCCATCAGACAGGGCTTTGAGGCTAGTTTTTTTTTAACGGGCTGAACAATTAGGTTTTATTTTCTGTTTTATTTTTCCAATTAATAGATTATCATTCCTGCACAGATAGTTTTTGACCAAAAACATTAAAACAACAGGATAATATTATGGCACACGAAGATAAAGGGCATTATGCAGCAAAACATAAGGGCAGACAGATCAATGAAACCATAGCAAAAGAGATTCAAGCCTTGTCTGATGACAATATTATTAAATGCGCCAGGGTCCACGGGATTGGAAAGCAATTGAACATTGCCCCATCTGAAATTGGAGTACAGACAGATCTTTTAGAATATCGAATTGCAGACTGCCAGCTTGGATTGTTTGGTTACAGCGATGGAAAAAAAAGATTTGATCCAGATATTGAAATTGCACCTGATATAAATGAATTACTTGATAAAAAAAGCAAAAATGGAAGAATATCCTGTCTGGAATGCTGGAATATTGCAAAGAAATTAAAAATCAAACGGCTTGTCGTGGGATCAGCATGTGAGAAAAAAAACATTCGGATTAAACCATGCCAGCTGGGTGCGTTTTAAATATTCATTTGCTTGTGAGTTTTTTTTGCGTTTTTCGTTTTCTCCTTTGTTTTTGCTTTTTTATCTTTTCTGTTTTTGTAAGTTTTTTCTCATCTATGCCCGTCATGGCCTCTTCTATTTTTTCAATGAGATTGCGCAGGGCATAGAATCGGTTTAATATTTGTGATCTTGATTTCCCGCATTTTACTGATAAATTGGTTTTTTTATGCTTGAGAAACACGGCAGAGGATGACTTGTTTACCTTTTGTCCTCCTCTGCCCGATGCTTTTATAAATTTTTCTTCAATATCTTCTTTTTTGATGCAAAGCTTATTCATCCTCTTTTCAAGGTCCAATAATTTATCTTTGCCAGGCCCAGACACTACTTGTTTTTCCAGACAGGCCTTCTTTTTTCCTCAAAACTGGCAATACCTTCAAGGGTATCTTCTGTTTTCATCATGGTTTTAAGAAAATAATTGCTGACAAGATCCACACCCTGGAAAAAGCTCGTACCAATATGGCGTTTTACGGCCCGCTTATTAAGACGAAGGATCAAAGGGCTTGCATGGCAGATTTGTTTTACCTGGCCATCAATCATTGCCTGGAAATCATCAACACTTGCAACCTTTGATACAAATCCAAGATCTTTGGATTCCAGGGCAGAATAATTCTGACCCGTGGTGACGATTTCAATGGCCTTGGCAACGCCCACAAGCTCTGGAAGCCTTAATGCTGCATAAGGCGGAAAAAATCCAAGCTTGACCTCAGGCTGACCAAAAATAGCTTTTTCAGAGGCTATGACTATATCACAGGCAATGGCAACTTCCATCCCTCCACCTAAACATGCACCGTTCACTGCTGCAATAATTGGGATGTCAATCATATTGATCAGCTCAAAAATCCGGTTAAATGTTGCCACCATTGCATCCACATTGTCGGGTTTATGATCTCCCACTTCCACGCCGGCACAAAAACTTCTGCCTTCCCCTGTTATGACAAGGCATTTCAGTTCTTCATCTGCTGCTATTTTTTCAAGTTCTCCATTAAGTTCATTCATCATGGGGATGTCCAGAACATTATGTTTGGGTCGATCAAGAATGATCCTGGCAACCTGACCATTGTTTTCAATTTTTAAAAATTTAGGTTCTGCCATATTGGCCTCCTGATAAAATAATCTAGTTTAATTTATTTAGTGCCTGACCGAAAACTATTTATCCTCTGATAACCCTGGGCGTAATCATATGATGCTGGGGGCAGATGGATTTCGGATTCTGATAGCTGGCGCCTGCAAAAGCTTTCAGATAATCACGCAAAGCACCCATCTTAACCACTTCATCCACCATGCCATATTTTGCACAATAGGCCGGTCTTGAATTATCATAATATTCTTTGGCCTGCTGATTCATTTTCTCAATAATCGGCTCAAGGGGACGTCCGGCATCTTTTTCTTTGACAAGTCTTCTTGAAAAACTTGCTGCGGCTGCTGTTTCACCATGCATGACATAAATTTCAGTGGTGCCGACACCTAAGGTAAAGGCATTGTGACGATTGGCAGTGGGACCTCCCATAACATAATGGGCAGCTGCCGTTCCTTTTCTCAAAGTGATCAATGTCATGGGCACATCCGTCTGCTGAATAGAATAAATCAAGGATTGTCCTAACCCTAAAAGTTCTGCTTTTTCCGCAATATCACCCACATCAATGCCTGAGGTATCCTGGAACCATATCAAGGGGATTCGATCTCGTCCGCAAAAAGTAACAAATTCATTCATTTTGATCAGGCCCTGGCGGTAAAGCTTGCCACCGATTCCGCCATAATCGGCATACTCTGGATAATCTTCTCCCAGCCAGCCCTGGTTGTTGCCGATAATACCCACAAGATATCCATCCATTTTCACGAGACCCGTATAAATCTCAGGACCGTAATCAGGTTTAAATTCCATGTGTTCACTGCCGTCAACCAGACGGGCAATGATTTCTTTAAAATTGTAAATCTGTTTCTGATTATGGGGTATGAGACGGTAAAGATCTTCTGCCGGGAACCTTGGTGCTTTTGGTTCTGCAACCCTGAAAAATTTGGGGTTATAGGCCGGCATATCCTTCATATAATCTTTAAGCCCGTCAAGCACGCCTTTTTCTTCTTCATAGACATACCTGAAAAAACCGGTTTCATTAAAATGGATATCAACTGATCCCGGAGGTTTGGCCTTGTATTGTTTTGCACCTGCAATCAATTGTTCTGCACCTTCAAGGTCAAAGTATCCTTTGGGAGACATACCGCTTAAAATACCGCCACCCCCCACGGCAATATTACAATCCTTATGGGCAAATAAAATAGTGGGGCTTATGCCCTGGTATCCTCCTCCGGCAGGATTTGTGCCATAGATGCCGGCCAGTATTGGAATTCCCATTTGCTCAAGTTCTGCATGCCGGTAAAAAGTTGTACCGCTTCCCCTTCTGTTTGCATAAAACTTTTCCTGCTCGGTCAGTTTCACACCGCTGCAATTGACCAGCCAGACCAGAGGAATGTTCAATCTTTTTGAAAGGTCAGTGACCCTTAAAATATTTTCAGGCTGCCCTGGAAGCCATGCACCTGCCATGACTTTATTATCAAAGCCTGCCACAACACACCATTTGCCGGAAATCTTTGCCAGGCCATCAATGACATTGGTAGTATTTTCAACATTCTCTTCCGGATTAAAAAGGGTGTGTAA
>JABIYQ010000217.1 GCA_018702715.1 Desulfobacula sp.
ACTCAAATCTTGCTAACGATCCTGCCCTGCCTTAAAAAACCTAAAAAGAATGAGCGAAGCGAATTAAATGCGTATTTTAAAGAAAATTACTACAAAAAAATAAATTTAATTTAGGCGACAACTTGCTTGACAAACACCGGGAAGAAGATCAACAAGTGAGACAGGCTGTTTTATACTTCTGGGAGAAAATCTTCCAGGTGCCCAGAAAATCATGGGAACCCTTGATGCCCATTCAAAATATGACATTTTATACCACATTCCCCGCTCACCTAGCATTTCCCCGTGATCAGAAGTCATCACAATGATTGTATTATCTTTGAGACCATTTTTTTCCAAAGCATCCACAAGGTGTCCCACTTTATCGTCAGCATAGCTGATTTCGCTGTAATAGGCATGGCGGGCATTGCGGACCCGTTCTTGCGTCTGTTCATATTCACCCATTGCGCTGACATGATAGAGTCGTTTGCAGTGCGGATCGAGTTCGTCATAGTCAATTTTCGGGACCCTGGGCATATCGATTTGTTCATGATTATACCGGTCCCAGTATTCTTTTGTTATGGCAAAAGGATCATGGGGATGGGTAAAGGAGGCCAGCAGGAAAAAGGGGCGGTCGTCATCGCAGCGGGCAAGTTCGTTGATTTTTTTAACAGAATTATAGCTGACTTCTTCATCAAAATCGATTTGATTGCTTGTGACGCATTGACCTGACTGAACCACACTCAGCATGTTGTGATACCAGGTGGGGCGGTGGGCAAAATTATCCCAGTCAGGGGTCCAGCCAAAGTCGCCGGGATAGATGTCTGTTGTAAGTCTGTCTTCAAAACCGTGTTGCTGATCAGCACCCACAAAGTGCATTTTGCCTGAAAGACAGGTGTAGTAACCATTGTCACGCAGGTAATGAGCAATGGTGGGAACATCTTCGGGAAAGAGAGCGGAATTGTCATAGGTACGGATACGGGAAGCCAGTTGGCCGGCCATCATGGACGCCCGGGAAGGCGCACATAAAGGGCTGTTGCAATATGCATTTTCAAAAATAACGCCTTCTTCGGCAAGGTTTGAAATATTGGGAGCCTTTACAACCTGATTCCCATAACAGGGCAGGGCAGGTGCTGCCATTTGATCAAACATGATAAAAAGAATATTGGGCTGTTTTTGAGTCATCTATTACTTCCTTAATACTATTATAATTTTAAAACAAAAAGATATTTGGCACAATATAATGACAATGCTGTTTAATATTTATTTTCCACAGCATTTTTTAAACTTAATACCACTTCCACAAAAGCAAGGATCATTTCGCCCGGATTTCGGGGGTTTGTCAATCATTTTATGGTTTTTTTGACGTTCTTTTTGGATTTTTTCAGAAAGAACGTCAAATTTATTTTGAGTATGGTTGAAAAAAGATTTTAATCCCGGGCAAAGACAGCTAAGATTTTGGGATGGATTTCCAGCGACCATCCGATTTTTAAGACAGTCTCCACTGCATAATTCAAGGTGGTCACAAAGTGTGCATTTTTCATTCCATAGTTTTTTTTGTGCACCAAATCTTCTATAGACAGGAGAATCAAGCATTTCTTCCCAGGAAGTCTCCATGATATTGCCCAGTTTAAGCGGTTTTTCAACAAAAAAATCGCAAGGGTAGATATCACCATTGTATTCAACAACAAAATACTGGCAGCAATTGTCCCCCATTGTGCAGATATTGTTTGTACCTTCGATTTTTTTAGAAAGAATGGACTCAAAATTGCGGACTGATACGGATGTAGAATATATTTCTTTGGGATACCATGCATCAAAAATATCGCACAGAAAATTTCCCCATTGTTCTCCTGTTATGGCAAAAGGTAAAAGGTTTTTGTTTTCATCAAATTCAATGCAGGGAATATATTGATGGTAATAAAAGCCCATGTTTTTCAAGTAGTGATAAATCTGCTGAGCATGGTCAACATTTGCCTTGCTGACAAGGGTAAGGATATTAAATTCTACATTATTGCGTTTTAAAATTTTTATTCCCTTTAACACATCTTGATGCGTGGCATTTCCCTTAAGCGTTCGCCGATACAGGTTGTGAATTTCTTCAGGCCCGTCAAGGCTGCACCCCACAAGAAAACTATATCTGGAAAATAAAGCTGCCATTTTATCTGTAATAAGGGTGGCATTGGTCTGAACTGAATTGCTGATTCTTGCTCCGGCAGAACCATATTTTTTCTGGAATTCAACTGCTTTTGAAAAAAAACCGATTCCCATGAGAGCCGGTTCTCCTCCCTGCCAGCAGATGGAATATGAGTCCTGTCGTGTTTTCATATATGTATTTATCAACCGCTCAAGAACTGAATCAGACATCCTGTGTTGTTTTGTCTCAGGATATAGATTCTTTTTTGGCAGGTAAAAACAATATTCACAGGCAAGATTGCAGTCTGCAGATGTGGGTTTTACAAGTAAACTAAAAGGGCGCATGAAATTTTCCTCATAGGGTCTATGCATGGGTTGATCAGTGGACAATAAGAGGGGGTAGCAAATTCTTTAATTTTCTTGAAAGGGTTGACTGGCTTATCCCCATCATCTTGGCAGCTTTTCGTTGGCTCCCGTATTTTTTTATGAGTTCATTAATGGTTTTTAATTCAAAAGTATTGATTGTTTCTTTATAATTTTCTTTTTTAATTGAATCAGTTCTTAAAATATTCTTTCTTGAGAATATTGAAGGAAGGTGTTCAGCTTCAATAATATCTCCTTCTGTCATTGTTATCAGGCGCTTGATAAGATTTTCCAATTCCCTTACATTTCCGGGGAAAGCATATTCACAAATCAGATTTTGGGCCTGTTTTGAGAGAATTTTGCAGGTTTTAAATTTCTTGTTAAATTGATTTAAAAAAAATGCAGCAAGGGGAACAATCTCTTCTTTCCTCTCAGACAAGGCGGGTATTTCCAGGGGAACCACATTAAGCCTGAAATACAAATCACTTCTAAACGTCCTTTCTTCTACCATCTGTTCCAGATTTCTATTGGTTGCAACAATTATTCTTGTATTAATTTTAATGGGTTTAACACCACCCACCCTCATCAATTCCATACTTTCAAGGAATTTTAAAAACTTTGCCTGGGAAGGAAGTGGAATTTCTCCAATTTCGTCAAGGAAAAGTGTTCCTTTGTCTGCTATTTCAAAAAGCCCTTTTTTCCCTTTATGAGATGCTCCTGTAAAAGCGCCACTTTCATGTCCGAATAGTTCAGATTCAATAAGAGATGCTGTTATTGCACCGCAATTCAAATCAGCAAAGGGGAAATGCCGCCTGTCAGACAATTGATGAATCAGTTTTGCAATCATGGTCTTGCCCACACCTGATTTGCCTGTGATTAACAAAGGG
>JABIYQ010000224.1 GCA_018702715.1 Desulfobacula sp.
CATCCCTTTGTCATGATTATTAATCACATTATGAATGAACCAATGATGAATCATGGCCACTCCCTGTTAGAGATTATTTTCTTAGAAGTGAAAATGATATTTTCTTTAAAAATGACGGTATGGAGCCTATCCTTTTCATTTGTTGGTGCTATTATTGGCCTTCTATATGGCAACGTCAAACAAACTATTGCTGCTTTAAAAATTTCAGAGAAGAAATACCACGATGTTTTTTATAATATTCCGGGTATGGTCTATAGGGGAAAACATGACTGGTCAACGGAAATCATTGTGAACAGCGAGATGGTTTGCGGTTATCTCCCAAATGAAGTTGAGGACAAAAAAATAGACTGGCCAAACCTCATCCACCCAGATGACAAACAGAAAGTTTTTAAAGAAGCAGCCAGGATAACAGAAAAAGTGTTGTCTATAACCCAAGAGTATCGAATCTTAGCAAAAGATGGGAGTACTCAGTGGGTCAGCGATCACAAAACATCGTTTTTCAAACCGGATGGGTCGTTTGCAGGTGTTGACGGCATCGTTTACAATATCACTGAGAAAAAACGATTAGAAGAAGAACTGAAATCGTACAGCGATCATCTATCCAACCTGGTCGAGAAAAGAACTTCTGAAATAAAAAAAGCACACCAGTCACTAAGAGAGAGCGAAATCAAGTACCGCGGCCTGGTTACCACCATGCCGGAAGGTTTAGTGGAAGTTGATTCGGACTGGCGTATACAATTTATTAATGATCGATTTATAACAATGTTAGGCTATAGCCATGATGAGCTAATAGGAAAACTATTCCAGGATTTCATAGATCAAGAATCTTCACAGGAAGCCCAGAATCAACTTTCCCTTCGTCGGCAAGGCAAAAGCAGTTCATACGAAATTCAGATGGTTCGTTCAGATGGTAGTAAAATTTTTGTACTGTGTTCCCCTAACCCTTCATATGACTCCGAAGGTCAATACCTTGGAGGTTTAGGAGTTATCTCAGATATTACTGAAATCAAATTACGAGAAAAAGACCGTGAAGAATTGGTTGAAAAACTTCAAACGGCCCTTAAAAACATAAAAACCTTACAAGGCTTAATCCCGATTTGTTCATCCTGTAAAAAAATTCGTGATGACCAAGGATATTGGAACATTTTAGAATCATATATCCAAAAAAATTCAGACGCGCAGTTCAGCCATAGTATTTGTCCTGAATGCTCTGATAAAGTTTATGGAAATGAAGATTGGTATATAGAAATGAAAAATGAGAAAAAGCAAAAAAAATAATGGTTATATGACTCGCTTTTCAAAGCCCTTCAGAAATTGCAAATTAGCCGGAGGATTTTTCTAATTTTTTAAGTAAATATCCTGGCCCTGAGGGCCAGGTTTTTTACATTAGACTAAAGTGCAAACCCCAGATGTTATAAAAAATTTTATAACATCTCTCGACAGGTTCTTCATACATCAATTGCATTTGCTGCAATCATTTAATATAATGAGAGTATGAAGCTATGCCAAAAATGTGGTCAGCTTGTGGCCGAAAAAATTTTATCCTGCCCTTCCTGTGGTAGCGAAGTTGTTGAAGGCAGAAAATATATTGATGATTATCAACTTGTAGAGGTTCTCCACGAAGGCTTTTCCAGCATACTATGCCGTGCTGTCAAAGATGGCATGGATGATCCGGTAATGATACGTATTTTCACTCCCCAATCCGGAGTTGATGAGAAGATAGCTGACCGGTTGCAAGAGGAGCTTGAGGAACTAAAGAAACTTCCGGAGAACTATTTTGTAAGACATCTTGAAATCCGTAAATCTTCCGACGGACTTTGGTATAGGGTCAGTGAATGGATTGAAGTAGAAACCTGGAGCAGTTTATTGGCCTCGGGTCGACTTAAGGATTATCGAACAGCTTTAAAACTTTTTTTTAAGATAGTTTCGATTCTCGAGGGCCTGCACCAGATAGGACATTTTATCCCCCACCTTATTTTAAATGATCTTATTGTAATCAAGGACGACAATGAAAACCTTGAAGTTAAAATAGATTATAAACTTTCCCGATTTCTTAATCCTCAGGTGGATCAATCTCCCCCAATGCTAAAGAAACTTATTTCCAGCCATCCGGATATTATTAACCAGCGCCCTCTTGATTTCAGAAGTGGTATATGGTCTTTGGGCAAAGTCTTTGTGGAAATTATAGCTGCTGATTATGAAATCATAGATTTTCAGACCAAAATTGATGAATTGCAGATTCCTCATGATGCTCAAGTTCTGCTTAAAATTATGTTGGCTGATGATCCTGATCTCAGGCCCGAATCCATGGCAGAGGTGGCTGAAGTCTTAAGGCAGATAATAGATAAGAAGATTGAAACCTTACCATCTCCTGTACGTGAAATCAGAGGACTTAAAAAAAGGATAAGCCTTCTGCTGATTGTTATGGTTTTGCTGCTTGTGCTTGGTATATTGGCGTGGCTCTATTTTCCTTTCAAAAATCAAAATAAAGAGACGGTACTTGAAGATTTTGCAAACAGATATTCTTCATCTGTAGCTTTTATTGTAGCTGATTACTGGCTTAAAGATGAAGAAACTTATTTTTACCGTAATCGAACCGAAGGAACTGCCTTTCTTGTGGATAAAGAAGGTTTTCTCTTGACGAATCGCCATGTTGCCTGTCCATGGCTGGAGGACAATAACCTTTATGCAATTATTAACAGGCTTAAACTGCTTCAAAAACCAGTGCACTTTGGTTATCAACTCTTTTTATGGTTTGAAGGGGAAAAGGCTTTTAAACGCCTGCCTGATTTTCCAGGCAGCCTTGATTTAGAAGATATTTATTTTGTTGAATCAGCTTACAGCACTAATGGGGTTCCTCGGCTTACCATAGCCGGGGTTGCAAAATCTCCGGTTAAAACCTGGCAAATTATCAAATCCCCCCTTAAGGATGATTTTGCTATCCTAAAAGCAGATAAACTGCCTGAAGGACTGGAACCCCTGCCAATTGACTATGAAATGGAAGCGCTGAAAATTCAAAAACTTTCACCGGTTATTACACTGGGATTCCCTCTGGGCAACCGTACCCAGGAAAAAATGGTTAACGTCAGTGTGACAAGGGGTCATGTACGCAGAGCATTTGAAAATATGCTTCAGGTTGACACTTCAATACACAGGGGCAACAGCGGGGGTCCGATTATTGATACCAGCGGCAAAGTTATAGGTATCGCATCAAAAGTGGCAGTGGGCCGCACGGCCGGACCTATACCTATAATGACTCTCCTGCCGGATATAGGGATGGTGCTGCCCATTACCAAAGCTGCTGCCTTTCTTAATGAATTGAAATCAGGACAGACCAAATGGAATGGGGTTCTGGACCTATCCGTTGATATAAAAATAAAACAGATTACTGATTTAGCCCTTAAGGGGCAGTGGGATAAAGCAAGGGCGCTGGCTGATCAGGAACTAAAGGTAAGCTTTCATCCCTTGCTGGTTATGGAAGCAGGGATGATGCACTTTTATTCAGAGGACTTTCAGGGAGCAAAGCATCTTTTTGGTCAAGTCTTATCAATGGACAGAGAAAACTATAGTGCAAGGTTAATGCTTTTTTTAATCGACTGGCTGAACAATGAGTCTGCTGCAAGCCCTTATCGTCAGGAATTAATTTCTTTGGACTGGAGATCACCGTTTGAGTTTTACGGTTATCTGGTACAGGTTCTGGAGAGAGTTGTAAATGAAAAATCAGCCATTAGAGGGGGGTATTCCGAAAATGAAAAAAGCTGGCTTTATTACATATTAAGCCTTATGAGCATAAAAGAAGGAAATATGGCAGATTCTGAGAGACTTTTAAAAAAGGCTGTTCTGGCATCTTACACTGAAAGTTGGCCTTTTTTCCTCTCCATGTCCAGGCTGGAACAAGTTCAAATGCAAAGGTTGGCTTCTTTGCAAAAAAGGATCAAAAGGATTGAATATCAGGCTGATATAGACAGATTTTCCAAAACCATAAAAAAAGAATTCAGACTCAAAAAGGAACAGGTTGAAAAGCTTGCCCCTCTTATTGCCAAATTTAAATCAAGTTCCATTACTCCAGGGAATAAGCAGAAAAAATTAGAAAAAATCATGGAGATTGTTAAAAATGATAAAACTCTCCTTGTGGGACTGACCTATTACAGCGCCATGAACGAAGAGTGGGAACTGGCCATTAAGTATGCCCGGGCATTCCTTGAAGTTAAAGGTAGAGAAAGTGCAGGCTTTTTAAGTATTGGCCTGCTTGAGCCTTGCATACTTAACTATATTGGTCGAAAAGATGAGGCCATGAAAAAGCTTGAAGTATTCAGCAGTCAGATAAAAGATCAATGGTACCAGAATATTGCAAAATGCCTGCTGGGTGAAGAAACCGAGAAATCCTTGGTGCAGAGAGCCGGTGAAAGCCCTGAATATCTCATTACTGCACAGTGCGCTTTAGGATTCTGGGCAGAAGGCGCCTCAAAAAACAAAAAAGCTTTAAAACACTATAAAGAAGCCCTGGGATCGTATATGGATGAGTGGTTTGAATATGAGTTTACCATGGAACGCATAAAAAAATTGAGATAGAGAAAGGATAAGAACTTGCTTTTTGTTGACCAACCATAAACAATCCTCTATGTGTTTTTTCAAGATCATCTACTTCTATATATTCCATTAAAATATTTTATCCTCCATGTGGGGTGTTTTGTTTTATTGAACAGGGGGAGGCATTATACCATTTTTTCAAAATTTGAAATTTGAATTTATATACAACAGTATAATACTCGGAAGCCAGGTTAAAACAGAATTACTATTTTAATTTTTATAGACAATTAAACAATAACTTTTTATTTTTAATGCGATTGCCCGAATTTTGTCATGATTTAAACTTGTTTGAAATGATGATCTCTGATAGAAGCAATATTTTGTTGTGAGGTAAAAAAGGGAGATTCAAACATGCACCATCTCATTACTGAGATACAAAGCCTTGGTATTAAAGTCCAGAAAAACATTATAGGGCGCAAGGGCGGTGCAGGTCCTGCTGAAGGCCGTGCCTTTATCATAAACAATGTGCCGGTAAGTGTTCCTATTGCTGCTTCATATGTTTCAAATTCACCCTTTTCCTTAGAAGAAACAAAATCTGGATATAATCTTTTAAAAACCGGTAAACCCGTCTCTACCATTCAAGTTGTTCCCGAACCCAAATTTTACAGCAAAACCACTAAGGATGGAATTTCTTACAGACAGATTGCCCTTCTCCATGGCAAAGACTGTCTTGCCACCACG
>JABIYQ010000599.1 GCA_018702715.1 Desulfobacula sp.
ACCTAAAAGTTCTGCAAATTTTGCTGCGTGTTCAGCTTCTTCAAAGGCGATTCTTTTATAGGCTTCTGCAACTTCCGGATATCCTTCACGATCTGCCTGGCGGCTCATGGCAAGGTACATGCCAACTTCCGTACATTCACCCAGAAAGTTATCCCTTAATCCCTGGAGGATTTCAGCATCCACACCTTTTGCCACACCGATTGAATGACCATCAACCCAAACAAGCTCACCTTCCTGTACAGAAAATTTTGCTTTTGCTGCGCCGCATTGGGGGCATTTTTCGGGGGCATCGTCACCTTCATGGGAATAACCGCAAACTGAACAAACATAAGTCTTCATTAAATTGTCTCCTTTTTTATTGAATTGTCCCACCAGCCTTTTTGAATATGCGCATGCTTTTCTTTTTGTGCAAGATCAAGGAGCCGGTACCCTGAATCCAGAAGGATGCCGTAAAGAACACCGCATCCAGGGTCTTCCTGCTGCTCGTAACCTGTTTGCGCAAGTTTGATCATTTCATTTGCAAGATCAATTGCTCGAACAATATTTATGTCACATTTTTTTTTAAGCATAAGTCCATCATCATTATTTGTTTTACACATATCCGGCTAATTTTGTCTTCAAGGTTTATATTCAATAACCATACCATAAAATAAACTATGCAAATATTTTGTGTTTTTTACATGACATTACCAAGTCTGAAATTCGTGTTGTAATAAAATCCCAGTCCGTAAATAAATCAATTTGACGATTGTCTATAATAATGTTTTCAGGTACAAGGCTGCAATTAAAACATCCGGCATTAATCAAAGCTCTGACGGCATATCCTTTTTTTATGGGATCAGCAGAATGTAAATATCCAAATAAAAGCCCTTTTGTTTTTTCATCCAGGTTGTAGGGATTTGATTCAAGGTATGTTCCAACTCCCCATAAAACACCTCTTTGAAGCGCCTCATGCTCAATATGATTGCCGTCCGGATCAAGGTATGAGAAAAGAATGGATTCAAATTCCAAGGCAAGTTCCGGGCTCTGATAAAGAATTTCTCCCATGGCTTCAGGCGATCCCCATCCTATGCCTCCGGATTCATCATTCAGGTTCCACATGATCCGCCGAATGACAATCCTGGCTTTTTCCATATTTTTTTGCCCCATTCGTGTGACAAGAATCCCCATTGCTGAAATACTTCGAAATTTTATCAATTCATCTTTATGATAAAAATGAGAAAAAAGATGCCCGACCAATTGCTCATCCGGGATTTGTTCCAGCTTTTCCAAGGCCGTTTCCCGACAGGACTCCAAAAGAATCTCTCTCACTTTTCTTTTTGTTTTTCTTCCATAGGGTTTTGTCATGGGATACCTTTTTGTATAAGTTTTAAAAGCATATTAAAATTAAAAAGCATGAACCATGCCAGATATCTGAATGCCGGTATATAGGAAGAAAGGCCATGGCGGATAGTCTCAATAACCGTTCTTTTGTCTCAAATTATGGGACATTTTTGTTTCGGGATACAATATTAAATTTTGATCCAGAGCCGTTTCTTTAATTTTCTGGATTATTCAATTTCATAGGCAAGGCTGACCTGGGCCTGAATTCGACTTTCCCCCGGCTCCATGGGCGGTGCCATTGCCTCGGTTTTTGCCTGTATGCCGGCGGAGCGAAGCATATTTGGCCTAGGCGGCTTGCGCACCGGATATGAGCTCAGGGAAACAATTTGTTTTAACTTTACACCGGCGGCTTTGGCCAGTGTTTGCGCCCTGGCTATAGCCTTCTCAGTGGCATGGGCAAGGGCTTTATTTTCCAGAAGTGTTCTATTTTTAATGTAAAATTTAATACTATGAATATTGTTGGCACCATTTTCCAGTGCTTTTGCTATAATTATGGAAGCATGCATAGATAATTGATCCGGTGCAAACTTTTCAAGTATCACTGCAACACCATTGTGCACTTCATACCCCTTAATTTTAGGTGGCTTTGCTTTGTAATCTCTTTGAGGTGTGACACGAAAATCAATGGTCTTGAGTGTAAGACGTTCAATATTCAACATTTTGACAGCCAAAAGAACTTTCTCTGTGATGTTCATGTTTGCCGCGTTGACCATTTTCAGATTCCATCCTTCCGTGACAACGGAAATGGAAATCCTGACAGAATCATTTGCACCAATCACCTCGGCCGTACCGTCGGTAAGAATTAAATTGCGATCTGAAGCCGGCGCAAACTCGGCTGAAGCAATAAAGGGGTTGAGGAAAATACCAATCAATAGTGTCAGAATAAATATTTTTTTCATTCTTGCCTCCCAAGGCTGGATTCTTGATTTACAAATACCCACCAGTTTCCAACTAAAATATTTTTTTATGATAATACTTTAACAGGCCTAAATCAAGTTCCTGGTACTCCTTATTCGTTATTCGGATATGGACGATATTCAGGCAAAGATAGTAGAAGCAGATGATCTTATGGCAAGACGAATAAGCGCTTCCGAAAATCTTTTAAGACAAGATTTATCCGCCATAGAGTCCATTGAAGCCACCATTGAAATCATTGATGTTGAAATGGGCAAAGAGCCAGGGTATTTGACGGCAGGCAAAACACCCCTTGAAAGGATGCATAAATTACTGTCAAAGCTCGATTCCTTAAGGCAAAGCAGGGAACGAGGATCTGTTGTTTTAAAGGTTGAAAAAGGCCTGTCCAATAAATTTATCCAGAAGGAGCCCAAGCTCCCTGCAACATTGCAATTTGTTTGCGTGTAGTAATGAGTATGTCAAGTGACGGGTGGCCTTTAGGCAAACGTAAAAATAGCCCGCGAGCACCTTTAATGATTCTACCCGGGATATTTATTATCGAAAACCTGATGCTCTTCATTCGCGAGTTTATTATGGAAGGATTCAATGCCATATTTTTCATTATTGCATTCAAGTTTAAGGCCATGATCATCATCCACCACCATGCAATATTTTCACCAAAATCTGCGGAAGGAAGTTTTCCTCCGGCCAAGTCATCTTTCATTACTGCATGGACTTCTTCGCTTTTACCGCACCTTGCGGGAAGCCAGTGAATGAGATC
>JABIYQ010000319.1 GCA_018702715.1 Desulfobacula sp.
ACCCCTTGAAATCATACCATGCTCAAAAAAAGAGCTGATGAGTTCCGGAAACAGGGTCAATACGGTAAAGTCCATTAGTAATCCTCGGGCAGCGTTGTCAGCAGAGTCTTTTTTTCAATATCAACCAACTCAACAAAGTGTTTATGCATGGGCACCAGGGTTTCCTTGTCTTTGTCAGTTACAACTAAAATATCATTTGCGCCCGTTGGGAAGATATCTGTTATCTTGCCGATAAACCCTTTTTGATGATCAACTACATCAAGCCCCAAAAGATCTTGCCAATACCATGTATCTTTTTCCGGTTCCGGCAATTGATCTCGGTCAATGAGAATCATTTTTCCTATAAGGTCTTCAGCAAGATTTCGGCTGTCGATTCCTTTAAGGGATAGTATGACCCCTTTTTTATGGGGCAATGCCTGAAGGATAGTAAATGTCTCGCCCAGTTCCTCATCTGATTTTAAAAGAACGCTTATGCCTGGACAAAAGGTATTAACCGACTCTGCAAAGGACCAAACCTTAAGATTACCATTGAGTCCGTGAACTCCGGTTACCTTGCCTATAGTAAACGAAGTGTCTTTGTTCATCATCTATTCAATAATTTCAAGAACCGTGCGTTTTTTAAGCTTGGTGGATGCTGCACTTAAAATTGTTCTCATGGCCCGTGCCGATCGCCCTTGCTTGCCTATTACTTTACCCAGATCCTCTTTTGCCACCTTAAGCTCTAAAACAGAAGTTTGATCTCCACTAACTTCTGAAACTTGAACCTGATCAGGATTGTCTACCAGTGCTTTTGCAATGTATTCTATCAGCTCTTTCATAAATAGATCTCCTTAAATTAAGGTGTTGAGAATACCCTGGGGTTGCATATAAAACATCATATGCTTAAGCTTGGCTGACTCCCTGCTGTTTTAATATACTCTGGACGGTTGTTGAGGGCTTAGCCCCTTCGCCCAACCAATACTTTACTCTGTCTTCTTTCAGCGTAATTGCAACCGGCTCAACCATTGGATTGTAGGTACCTAGAAGCTCCAAAAATTTACCATCTCTAGGCTTTTCAATGTCAGCTGCCACTATTCTGTAAAAAGGTTTCTTTTTTGTGCCTTTTCTGGTCAATCTGATTCTTACGGACATATTCTTTTTTGTCTCCTTAAAATGGCAGCATGTTTTTCAATGATCGCATGCCACCTTTATTAAACTTCTTTATCATTTTCATGGACTGGGTATAGCTTTTTAAAAGCTTATTAACCTCCTGAACTGAGGTTCCGCTCCCATTGGCAATCCTCTTTTTTCTTGACCCCTTGATAATGGCGTGGATACGTCTTTCTTCAGGTGTCATTGAATTTATAATTGCTTCAATCCTTGCAAATTCTTTGTCATCTATATTTAAGCCTTTAAGCTGCTTCTTATTCATCCCAGGCAACATTCCAATGAGGTCTTTAATTGATCCCATTTTCCGGACGGATTTCATCTGGTTTTTAAAATCTTCCAGGGTAAAGGCATTCTTTCTTAGCTTCTTTTCAAGCGCTTTGGCCTCTTTTTGGTCAACCGATTCCTGGGCCTTTTCAATAAATGAAAGCGCGTCTCCCATCCCTAGAATTCTGGAGGCCATCCTGTCGGGATGGAATGCTTCCAGCGCCGTTGATTTTTCACCCACACCGATGAATTTTAACGGTTTACCGGTAACGGCTTTTATGGAAAGCGCTGCACCACCGCGAGCATCACCATCCATTTTGGTTAGTACAACACCGGTAAGATCAAGCGCCTTATCAAATGCCCCGGCAATATTCACCGCATCCTGACCTGTCATGGCATCGGCAACAAGAAGGATTTCTGATGGATTTAACCCTTTTTTGATGCCCTTTAACTCCGCCATTAATTCTTCATCAAGATGCAGCCTTCCAGCGGTATCCAGTAATAAGGTGTCACATCCTAATTTTCTGGCTGCCAATAGTGCATCCTGACAGATTTTTAAAGGCTTCATATCAGTTGTGGATTGGAATACAGGAACTGAAAGTTGTTTTCCAATCTTTTTTAACTGATCAATTGCCGCGGGTCTGTAAACATCCACCGGTACCAGGAACGGTTTTCGGCCTTTGTTCCGAAGATATAGCGCAAGCTTCCCTGCTGTTGTGGTTTTACCAGAACCCTGTAAACCAATAAGCATAACAGAACCCAAGGACTTCCCATCAAGATTCAAGCCCTGATGCTCAGATCCCATCATTCTGGTAAATTCATCGTTTACAATTTTTATGACCTGCTGACCGGGTGTAAGGCTTTGCATTACTTCCTGGCCTAAAGCCCTGCCTTTTATATCTGAAATAACAGATTTTGCAACCTTATAATTGACATCAGCCTCAAGTAATGCCATTCGCACCTGCTTAAGACCATCATCGATGTTCTTTTCATTCAGTGTGCCGTGACCTTTTAGCTTTTTAAAGACCGAATCAAGTCTGTCACTCAAATTTTCAAACATAAAGAGACCAACCCCAAAATATCAAATCAAATCATTGAAATTAGTATATATTCCGTGATATGTCAAGAAAATATTAACTTTAGGGTGATAAAAATAAATGGAAAACATACTGGATTTTACAAGGGATGATCTTGCCGGATGGTTTGATAACAACGGTATACGACCGTTCAGGGCCGGACAGATATTCAAGTGGCTATACATTCAGCAGGCAGATGCGTTTGAGCAGATGACAGATCTATCAAAGGACTTGCGTAAAAAACTGGAAGATAATTTTTATATCCAACGTCTCATTATTGATGATAAACTGACTTCTGTTGATAGGACTGAAAAATTTTTGTATAGACTTTTTGATGGACATCATATTGAATCGGTACTGATTCCTGAAAAAGATCATTTCACTCTTTGTGTGTCTTCACAGGTTGGATGTGTTCAGAATTGTCAGTTTTGTCTAACTGCCAAAGGCGGATTCATCAGGAATTTAAATATTTCTGAAATGATCGCTCAGATAAGGGATGCAAGGTATTATCTGGTTAAAAAAAATCTTGATCCTAAAAAACTTTCCAATATCGTGTTCATGGGAATGGGGGAACCCCTTGCCAATTACAAAAATCTTGTAAAAGCATTAGAGATTATCACAGATAGTGATTATGGGCTCAAATTTTCATCTAAACGGGTAACGGTTTCTACCTGTGGCCTGGTCCCTAAAATTACACAATTGGGCCTTGATACTGATGTGAATCTGGCTGTATCTTTAAATGCAACTACAGATGAGATGCGATCCCGCTTGATGCCCATCAATAAAAAGTATCCATTAAACCAGTTGCTTAAGGCCTGTCAAACTTTTACCATGAAACCAAGAAAGAAGATTACTTTTGAATATATTTTAATGAAAGGCATCAACGATACAAAAGAAGATGCACTCAGGCTTGCAAAGCTTTTGGCTCCGATAAAAGCAAAGGTCAATCTGATACCCTTTAATGAATATGACAAAAGTGAATTTAAATGCCCTTCTAAAAATAAAATAAGTGAATTTTTACAGGTTTTACTCGATAAAAATTTCACAGCAATTACAAGAAAAAGCAAAGGTGCGGATATTTTAGCAGCATGTGGTCAGTTAAAAGCAAAACTACATTGAATCTTTGTGGATGTGCCTTATAATAAAAACACACAATAAAGATATTAAATTGTCCATAAGCTTAACCAAAAAATTTTACCCGGAAACTTTACCCGGAAACCTTAATGGATCGGATATAGAAATGTCAAATATCAGCTTAGAAAATAAAAAAGTTCTGATTGTTGATGATGAATCAGATGTTCTTGATTCTTTGGAAGAATTGTTAGATATGTGTACAATAGTTAGAGCCCAAAGCTTTGAAGAAGCTAATAATCTACTTGAGACCCAGGTCTTTGATATAGCGATTCTTGATATCATGGGTGTTGACGGATATCAGCTATTGGAGATCGCAAACAAGAAAAATATTATACCGGTAATGCTTACAGCCCATGCGCTCAGCCCGGACAATATTAAAAAATCATATCTTGGCGGTGCCTGCTCATATATTCCAAAAGAAGAAATGATCAATATAGAAACATTTCTTATGGATGTGCTGAATGCCAAAAAGGAAGGGAAAAACCCCTGGACAGATTGGTACAAAAGGCTTGGGGCCTTTTGTGAAGACAAGTTTGGGCCGGACTGGGACAAGGATGAAAAAGAGTTCTGGGAAAAGATGATTTATTATTAAACCGACGATTAGGATATTTTAAAAAAATTATCTCCATTAAAATCTATTTAATGGAGATTTTTATATCATTAATTTTTTAAACTCTAACGCTTTGATTGTTTTGACGTAAAGGATCGTTTCAATGCCTTTTGCTGAAACTTTAATATCTGTATTTTCTCCTAAATTGGATTTGGTATAGCTTGCGCAGATCATGGCCGCAGTCAGAATGTTATTTTTGGTGGCGTTTCCTGTAAGAATTACATCAGGCCCCGGCAATCTTGCATGGTTCAATAAAATATCTTTGTCTTTCTCAAAATAGTCAAGCAGATGCCGGTTGTCCTTTTCTGAGCGCCCCACAATAACTTTTGTTTTTGAATCCAGTCTGAAATGCCTTCCATATTTTAAAAAATAAAGCTCTCTTTTATTAAAAAGTTTTTGAGTATTCATCAAATCTCTCAGTCTGCTGGAAAATATTTTATCAGTTAAAAGGCATCCACCGGCAGGGGCAGGGTATTCTTTAATTCCAAAATCTTTTGCCATCTGCATTTGGACTTTTCTAGATCTACCTGAGATATCCATGAGCTTTTGTCTGTCAACCAGACCCTTTTGCTCGACAAAGGTTTCGGGTAACAATTTTGCACATAAAGGTCTTAAAATTTGCCCGTCAAAACCTGAATTTTTTTCTACATATCGCAATGAATTTTTATTTTGGGATTTGGGCCTCTGGCCCAATACTTCACCGCTGAACAGGAAATGAAACCCTTCATTTTTTAAGATTTCGCCTGCCTTTGAAAACATCATGGCATGGCAGTCCATGCAGGGATTCATGTTTTTCCCAAAACCAGCCTTGGGACTTTTCATCATTTCCATATAATCATTTGTAATATCAAGTGTAATCAGAGGGATACCGGTCATGTGAGAAGCTTTTTGGGCTGATTCAGATGAAAAGAAAGGGGTCTCAAAGCAAATCCAGGTAATAAAAATTCCCTGGCGTTGAAGTAAAAGGGCGGACATAATACTGTCAAGTCCGCCTGAACATAGACCTAATCCTTTAATTTGATTTTTAGTCTGATTTTTAATTTGGTCTTTAGGCTGGCTTGAGGTTTCATCAATTTTCATATATAATCATTCCATGATATTGAATGCATCAAAAATAAAAACAATTCTTAAAACTCTAAGAGAAAGATACCCTGTTGTCAAGACCCAGCTTGATCATGAAACACCTTTTCAACTGCTCATTGCCACCATTATGTCAGCCCAGTGCACAGATATTCAGGTGAACAAAGTATCGAAAAAGCTGTTCGAAAAATATCCTGATCCCGAGGGGTTGGCTCAGGCTCCTTTAAACGGCATCAAACAAATAATATATTCTACGGGCTTTTATAATAATAAAGCTAAAAATATTAAAGCCTGTGCCTTTGCAGTCCTAAATGATTATCAGGCAAAAGTGCCGGATGACCTAACCAAGCTTACTGCCTTGCCGGGGGTGGGCAGGAAAACTGCCAATGTTGTTTTGTCGGCGGCTTTTGGTCATCAGACAATTGTCGTGGATACTCATGTATTGAGGATTTCCAGAAGGCTTGGTCTGACAAAAAGCCGGGATCCTGTAAAAATTGAATATGAATTAATGGAGATCATACCCAAGACATCCTGGAGTGATTTATCTCTTCAATTGATTTATTTTGGAAGGGAAATCTGTGATGCCAAAAAACCGCGCTGTGAAAAATGTCCATTGTTTAAAATCTGTCCGACAAGAGGTAAGGGGTAAGGCAGGTCAGAGCCGTCCTTTTCGGATGATGGCGACCAAAAGCCAGATTCCCATGACAGCAGCGGCAAAAAATCCGGCAATTCCGATTACAGATACTCCGAAAAGAAGCGGTGGAACATTGGAATTGATGAGCATTGCTGATCCTAATATCAATGCAGCTATAATGATGGAAAAAGCAATTCTATTGCTTGTCTGGTCCTGTGTGTTCAACATTTTATCAAATCCTTCAATTTTCAAATTGAAAGATAGTTTTCCAGATTTTGTCAGCCGCAAGATTTCGACGGCATCTGTGGGGAAGATTTCAAACAATTTATAAGATTCTCTTGCAATCCCCATAAAATCCTTAGCCATTCTTGATGGTGTAAATTTTCTGTGTTTTGCAGCCTTTACATAGGGAATTGCATGGGAAATCATGTCAAAATCAGGATCAAGTTTTTTGGCAAGCCCCTCTATGGATATAAAGGCTTTTATTATTAAAAAAAAATTCGGGGGAATCTTTAATTTATGAATGGCACACAGTTCAAGAAACTGGTTAACCATTTTAGTGGTTTTAATATTTTTTAGTGTTTTTAAAAGATGTGTGGATACAAATAAGGACACATCTTTTTCAAGCAGTACCAGGTCTGGCTGGATTTCGTATTCAGAAAGCTCGCATAAAAGCCTTACCGTGAGTTTAAAGTCGTTTGTGGCAATACTGTGAATTAGATCAACAAATACTTCCTGGGTGTGATGATCCACAAACCCTACCATGCCGAAGTCCACGGGACCGATGCGGTTTCTTTCCAGAATAAAAATATTGCCTGGATGGGGATCAGCATGAAAAAATCCATATTCAAACACCTGTTTCATATAGAAATCAGCCCCGCGTCGTGTGATCAATTTTTTGTCAAGCCCGGCCAGGTTGATTGCATCCACATCATCTGATTTGATTCCATGAATATATTCCATAGCCAATACCCGTTGGCTTGATTCGGCAAAATATACTTTTGGGATATAAATGGTTTTGTCATCTTTGAACTGTTCGGCCATCCGTTCCATGTTGGATGCTTCAATGGTGTAGTCCAGCTCTTTACCGAGAGTTTTGGCAAATTCTTCAACAATTTTTACCGGTTTGAAAAAAGCGGCTTCCTCAATATTATTTTCCATTATGGAAGCGATGTGAAGCATAATTTCCAGATCTGTTTCAATAGTTTTCTGAATACCGGGTCTCTGGATCTTTACGGCAATCTGATTATTGTTGTTGATCTGTGCCTTATGTACCTGACCTATGGAAGCACTGGCAAAAGGTATTTTTTCTATGGATTTAAAAATTTTGTCATAGGGCCTGCCAAATTCAGATGCAATAATTGCTTTTACATGTTCAAATCCAAAGGGCGGGACATGATCCTGTAGTTGTGCAAGTTCATTTAAAAGGGCAACGGGAATAAGGTCGGGTCTGGAGGAAAGAACCTGGCCCATCTTGATAAAGGTGGGCCCGAGTTCTTCAAATACCATTCTGATTCGCTGGTTTTTAGAAAGTTTTTCAACTTTTTCGTGGCTTTTAACAAAGGGAATAAGCTTGCGGCCGGATTCAATGTAATGGTCAATATGCATTGAATCAATGATATTTCCAAAACCATATTTTAAAATGATGCCAATGATTTGCTGATACCGTCTCAGATGCCGGTATCGTTTGCTCACCCTGCCAATATTTTTAATACTCAGCATAAAAAGTCCTGGGTTTTATTATGCTTAATCAGACAATTTTTTTGTCAGATCGTCAATCCTCTTGTTAAGATCTGCTATATCTGACTTTGACGGCAGGTCCAGCTTTAAAAGTATCTTTTCTATGGTTCCTTCAATTTTTTGATCAAATCCGGTTTTAGCATCTTCATATTTTTGCTGACAATCGGCGAGAAACTCTTTTGCTTCATCCTGATTCATTTTGGATTTTTCAGCAAATTCTTTTGCCAGGTCTTCGATTTCGTTTTTAGATCTTAAGGCCAGCCCAACGCCTGTTAAAAGGCCTTTTTTCAGATAGTCAAACATGTTTGTTCCGCCTCTTAAAAAAATAGTTTATTTTGAACCAAAAGATACGTCCAGAATATCCTCCACACTGGAGTCGCCTTCGGCGATAGCGTCCATCTTACCATAACTTGATGGAAGAAGGGTATTAATAAAAAACTTTGCAGATTCAATCTGGCCTGCATAAAAGGCGGCATCCTTGTTTTTTAAAGCCTTGGCTGCAATAGCGTCTTTATCCAGGCTGCCGACTTTCTTTGCAAGTTTAGGTGCTGCCACAGATGCTCTCCACAGATGCATCCATGCAAAGGAGACATCTCCTGTTACTTCAAGGAAAGGATGAGCAAAAGTATATGCATTGAACACTTTTTTAGATCGGGTTCTTTGTCTGATTTGCCGGGCCAGGGTTTCAAGCCGTGTTACTGCATGGTTAACTTTTTCAACCAAATTTTCAATGCCTATAATTCCTTTTGCATTTTCAATGGTTTCTTTCATCCTATCAATAAAATATTGAAAGCTTTCTCCATTATTCATGGAAAGTTTTCTGCCGATAAGATCCATGGCCTGGATACCATTGGTGCCTTCATAAATCATGGAAATCCTTGAATCTCTCATTAGCTGCTCAACAGGGAATTCACTAATATAACCATAGCCACCATAGACCTGTACCCCATGGGAACAGACTTCTAGGGACCTGTCTGTGACATAGCCTTTAACCAGGGGTGTTAAAACTTCAATCAGGTAACTGGTATCTGTTTTGAGTTGTTCATCCGTTGTTGTGTGGACAATATCAGAGCATTTGCCATAATAATAGATCAAAGATCTCATTCCTTCTGTATAGACTTTCATGTTCAGAAGCTGGCGTTTCACATCAGGATGCTGGATAATGGAAACACTTTTTGCATCAGGATCTTTTCCAGCCAGAAGATGTCTTCCCTGGATCCTGTTTCTGGCATAATCAAGGGCATACATATAAGAGGCAGATGCCACTGCAAATCCCTGCATTCCGATAAATGCACGGGCTTCATTCATCATCTGGAACATCTCCGGCATTCCTTTGTTTTCTTCACCCAAAAGGGTGCCGATACATTCACCTTTTTCCCCCAGAGAAAGTGAGGCAGTTGCATTTCCATGAATTCCCATTTTGTGTTCAAGGCCTGTACATACGATATTATTGAAATTCCCCAGGCTGCCATCCTCATTGACATTGTATTTAGGAGCCAGGAACAGGGAAATTCCCTTAGTCCCTGCAGGTGCGCCCTCAATTCTTGCAAGCACCGGGTGAATGATATTCTCGCAAAGGTCATGTTCTCCGGCAGAGATAAAAATTTTTGAACCTTGAATGGAATAGGTTCCATCTTCTTTTTTTGTTGCAGTGGTGGTGAGTGCTCCCACATCAGATCCAGCCTCTGATTCAGTCAAGAGCATGGTTCCACCCCAAATGCCGGCAAACATTTTTTTCATGTAAAGCTTTTTTTGTTCGTCATTACCAAAGGCTTCCACCAACTTGGCCGCACCGTGTGTCATACCGTAGTATAGCATAAACGCAGAATTTGCTCCCACCATGTATTCAAGAGCAGCACATCCTATGAGTTTTGGCATTCCCTGACCGCCAACTTGAGGATCATCACACATGGCCAGCCATTCTCCTTCACAATATAAATTCCAGGCCCGTTTAAAAGATTCTGGAACCATGACTTTTCCATTTTCAAGTTTGCATCCGATTTCATCCCCGTCCTTAAACGTGGGAAGGATCTCTTTGATAGCCAGGTTCCTAGCCTCAGAAACAATCAAGTCTATTGTTTTTTTATTGAATTCTTCAAATAATTCATGTTCAACCATTCCGATCTGTTCATGCAAGACAAAATCAACATCCCGTCTGTCAGCGATAAGTTGTACCATATAGTCGTTCCCCTTTTTATATAATCATTTCTCATTTGATTTAAAAACGCACTGTATTTTCCTAAGCAAAACGAACAAGGTTGTCAACCTGTGAGTATGAAAAAAATTTTATAATTTGCTCAAAGCACTAAAAAATTCTATTATTGAGTGGACGAAGAATTTATGTTGTGATACAGGAGAATAATGGATATTAAATGTTGGGGTTCAAGAGGGTCGATACCTGTGTCAGGTGATCAATACTCCAAATATGGAGGAGATACGACCTGCATTGAGATTACTGCAAAATCAGGAGAAACGATTATTATCGATGCCGGGACAGGCATCCGCCGCCTGGGTAAGTCCTTAATTGAAAGACAGGTCACCCAGTATTATCTTCTTTTTACACACGCCCATTGGGATCATATCCACGGTTTCGCTTTTTTCAGACCGCTACTTTTCAGTAAAGTAAAAATAATAATTCAGAACCGGAAATTTAAAAACATTGATACCCAGGATGTTTTAAATAAAGTTATGAAATTGCCATTTTTCCCAATCGGTTTAGGGGATCTGCAAGCAGATATCAAATTTGATACGTCATTGAATGATAAATTTAACATTGGGTCTGTTCATATAGAAACCATTCCAACCAGCCATACCGGTGGCGGCCTTGGATATAAATTCACTGAAGAAGGGAAATCCTTTGTGTTTTTAACTGATAATGAGCTTGGTTTTGATCATCCTGAAGGTGTTGGATTTGATGCATATCTGGATTTTTCACGAAATGTGGATCTTTTGTTTCATGATGGAGAATACACCAATGCAGAATATAAACTAAAAACCAATTGGGGGCATTCTTCTATTCAGGATGTTTTGGATCTTGGAATCAAAGCCAATGTTAAAAAACTTGGGCTGTTCCATTTAAACCAGGATAGAACCGATGAACAGATGGACAGAATTATTTCTGAGTGCCGGGCAGATCTGAAAAAGAAAAATTCAACTCTTGAGTGTTTTGCTGTTCCCTGCAATATGGAAATTCAACTTTAACGAAAAACTTATTTAAACCATCTCCATGAAATACCCATCCACTAAGACAACTTTTATAAAGACTATCAGGGTCATGCTGTCCTGGAAAATGCTGGTCATGTTTTTTTTCGGGTTTTCCTCGGGTTTCCCCTATTATATTATCAAGGATGTATTAAAATTCTGGATGATGGATGCCAATGTAGATATTGCCAAAATCGGCCTGTTTGCATTAGTGGGAATGCCCTATACATTAAAGTTTGTATGGTCACCTATGATGGATGGCATTGTTCCCCCATTCCTTGGTCGCAGGAGGGGATGGATACTTATGGCGCAAATTGGCCTGATGATCACCATTGCCTTGTTGGGGCAGTTTGATCCGGAACAATCCCTTGTATGGATAGCCGTGTTTGCTCTTTGTCTCAATTTTTTCGGGGCAAGCCAGGATATTGCTCTGGATGCTTTCCGCCGGGAATACCTTACCAGTAATGAACTTGGATTTGGCACTGGAATATGGATGAATGCATGGCGCCTTGGCACTTTTGTCTCTGTTGGGCTTTCTGTCCTTGCTGATTTTGATTTTACATGGCAGACAATTTTTTTAATGCTAACGGCTGTCATGGGTGTGGGGGTCCTCACAACACTTTTGGTTCCTGAGCCTGTGGTTGAGGAGCGCTTGCCTGTAAATATTAAAGAAGTGATTGTTGAACCCTTTGTAGAATTTTTTCAAAGACATTACGCTATTTTGATTTTATTGTTCATTTTGCTGTATAAGATAGGGGATAATATGGCAAGTGCAATGACAATTCCTTATATTGTTCAAATGGGATTTACCAAGGCACAGTATTTTATCATAGTAAAAGGGGTTGGCATGCTTGGGCTTTTTGGCGGCGTTCTTGTCGGGGGCTCTATCATGATTCGTCTGGGTATAGCAAAGTCTCTGTATGTTTTTGGAATTCTCCAGGCGATTTCAACGGCATTTTTTGCCATCTTGAATCATATTGATCATGGATCTTATTTCTGGACTGAACACAGTCAGACAGTGTTGGGGGGTATTGTTGCATTTGAATTTTTTGCAACAGGGCTTGGGCAGGCAGCATATGCAACCTATATGGCAATTCAGACCAATAAACGGTTTACTGCAACACAATATGCCCTGTTGACCAGTCTTATGGGAGTTCCTGGTGTCTTTGCAGCAGCGTTGACAGGTTATATGTCCAAATACCTGGGATGGAATGTTTTTTACTATTTGTGTGCCCTTTTCGCAATTCCAGGAATACTTTTATTGTTTAAAATTGCACCCTGGAACTCAAGTAATGAAGATTTGGAACAAGGGCGCTAGAAAATGACAGATATCCTGGAATAATTCAAATATCATTTCCTATTCTGGCCATTTCAAAACATCTAAATTTGTGCTGAACAAAAAAAATATCAATTATTAGATTCTATTATAACTGGACATTCTATTCAAACCTATAATTCCTGAACCCATATTTTGTAGTATACGATTCAAACCTATAATTCCTATACTTTTATAAAAGCGCTCCACCCGGAATTGGAAATAGTGCTTGACAAAAAAAGTACTTTTCTTTACTTAAGAGTTTGAAAATAGCAGAAGTATAGGTTTATTCGATTAACCATACCGCTTTATTTGAGACGTGAAGGACTTAGCATTATTGTGCAACTATTTTGCACTGATATAAAAAAACTGACAGGAATAATTCCTTGGTCAGAGAAAGCGTATTGCAGAATACCGGTTTTAGGTCTTGATGAGCATCAGACTGATGTTTTTCAGGGCAAAAGAAAAACCGGTTTTTTTATATACTCTTGCAAGCCATTGATTCATTACTGTCTTATCAAAGCGGAAATTGATATAAAAAGCCTGATTAATTGAAAAAATTCAATTACCAGGTTTTTTTGCACAGATAGCTGTCGGTTTTTGGGAATATCAAAGATCGGGCAGAGTTTGTAGCTTTAATGTGTAAAGCTATTATAAAAAGGTTAGGAGGTTAAAAATAATGACCCAAAATTCAACAACAAAGAAAGATCTTGCAGGTTCTGTCATGGTTCTTGGCGGCGGAATTGCGGGAATGCAGTCTGCCATAGATTTAGCCAATTCAGGGTATTATGTGTATCTGGTTGAAAAATCATACGCAATCGGCGGTATGATGGCAAGATTAGACAAGACATTCCCGACAAATGACTGCACCATGTGAGTGATCTCACCCAAACTGGTCGAGGTCGGCCGGCATCTGAATATCGAATTATTGACAAATACGGAACTTCTTGAGGTTGAGGGAGAAGAGGGAAATTTTACCGCAAAGGTGAGGGAAAATCCAAGGTTTGTTGATTTATTAAAATGTACCTCATGCGGGGAATGCACCAAGGTTTGCCCGGTGGATGTACCAAGCGAACACAACGAGAGCATGGCTCCGCGGAAAGCTATTTTTAAGCAATATGAACAAGCCATACCCGGTGGATATGGGATCTCTAAAAGAGGAACAGCACCGTGTAAGGCCACCTGTCCAGCTCATGTGAGCATCCAGGGGTTTATTGCCCTGATGAACCAGGGGAAATATGCTGAAGCCTTAAAATTGTTTAAAGATGAACATCCCTTCCCAGGCTCCTGCGGTCGAGTCTGCCACCATCCCTGTGAGGCGGCGTGTACCAGAGGGAATGCTGATGAACCGCTCGCCATTCAGTATCTTCACCGGTATCTGGCAGAACTGGATTTTGAAGGGGATGACCCATATATTCCTAAAGTTGAAGAAAAAAGGGATGAGAAGATTGCCATTGTCGGGTCTGGTCCAGCCGGACTGACCACAGCTTATTATATGGCGCAAAAGGGATATTCGGTTACTGTATTTGAAAAACTGCCGGTCAAAGGCGGTATGATGACCGTAGGTATTCCAGAATACAGGCTGCCCAAAGCAGAATTGGCAAAAGAGATTGAGGTGATTGAAAAATTGGGCGTTGATATTCAAACCTCGGTTGAGTTTGGCAAGGATGTTACCCTTGAAAGTCTTAAAAAAGAAGGATACAGTGCGCTGTTCATGGCAACCGGGCTCCATGGTTCCAGAGGATTAGGCGTAAAGGGAGAAGATCTTGATGGCGTTATTAAAGGCGTTGACCTCTTAAGAGATGCAGCCCTTGGTAAAGCAGAAGAACTGACAGGAAAGAAGGTAATGGTTATCGGCGGTGGTAATGTGGCCGTTGACGTTGCCTTGACCGCCAGAAGACTCGGTTCCACGGATGTTACAATGGTCTGTCTTGAAAAGCGGGATGAAATGCCTGCCTGGGATTATGAAATTGAAGAAGCTATTGAAGAAAAAGTCAACATCGTCAATAGTCTTGGTCCCATAAGATTTTTAGGTACAAACGGGAAAGCCGATGAAGTTGAATTCCAGGAATGTACCTCAGTATTTGATGAAAACGGAAGATTCAATCCCCGGTATGATGATTGCAAACTTACCTCCTATGAAGCCGACACAGTCATTGTGGCCATCGGCCAGATGGGGGAACTTGAATTTGCTGATAAAGAAGGTATTGCCTTAACTCCGCCCGGTGGGCTTGAGGCAGATCCTGTTACCTTACAGACACCCATTGACTGGGTATTTGCCGGTGGAGATGCCTATTATGGGCCCAAATCGGTAGTGGATGCCATTGCCAGTGGAAAGACTGCCGCAGAAAGTATGCACCGGTTTATTAACGGCCAGGATCTGAAAGAAGGCCGTGAAAAATCCTGGGATTTTGAAAAGCCGGAGATTACTGATGTTCAGAAACTTTCGCGGCCAAAGCCTGTAAAAATAGGTATTGATGAAAGAGAAGGCAATTTTAAGGAAGTGACCTTGAATCTTGCCAAGGAAGCCATTGACAAAGAGGCTGCCCGTTGCCTTTCCTGTGGGATTTGTTCAGAATGTTACCAGTGCGTGGATGTTTGTCTTGCCGGAGCTGTTAACCATGATGAGCAGGTAAGGGTAAGAGATTTGAACGTGGGGTCAGTTATTCTGACCACGGGTGCCACAACCTATGATCCGTCAGTTCTCGATGATACTTATATGTACAAAAGATCAAAAAATGTTCTGACGTCTCTTGAATTTGAAAGAATTTTAAGTGCCGGCGGCCCGACTATGGGACATCTTGTCCGGCCATCAGATGAAAAAGAACCGAAAAAAATAGCCTGGCTCCAATGTATAGGATCAAGGGATACCAACAGGTGCGGCAATGGATATTGTTCATCTGTCTGCTGTATGTATGCTATAAAAGATGCCATGATCGCCAAAGAGCACTCAGAACTTGATTTGGATGCAGCCATATTTAATATGGATATGCGGACCTTTGGCAAGGATTATGAAAAGTACTATAATAGGGCAAAAGATCAGGAAGGGGTAAGGTTTGTAAAATCCAGAATACATTCTGTTATCGAAGAACCCGGAACAGACAATTTGATTCTCAATTATGCCGATGAAGAAGGCAAAATGTGCCAGGAAGTCTTTGACATGGTCATATTGTCCGTGGGTCTTGTCATTCCACAAGAGAGTGTGGCACTTGCCAACAGGATCGGTGTTGAGCTGGATAAGTATAATTTCGTCAAAACTACAAGGTTCAATCCCTTACAGACATCCCGGCCAGGGGTGTATGTCTCGGGTTCTTTCCAGGGTCCCAAAGATATTCCTTCCTCAGTGATGGAAGCAAGCGGTGCAGCTGCTGCAGCCGGAATAAAACTGGCCGGTGCGCGTCATACCAGCACAAAAACCGTTGCCAAACCTGAAGAAAGAGATGTCCTGGGTGAAGAACCGAGAATCGGGGTGTTTGTCTGTAAATGCGGTATTAACATTGCCGGGGTGATTGATGTTGAGGATGTTGCCAATTATACCAAAACACTCCCCAATGTAGTTTATACGGGCGAGAACCTGTTTACCTGTTCCCAGGATACCCAGGTTTCTATTAAGGACCTCATAGAAGAACATAACCTTAATCGTGTCGTAGTGGCATCCTGTACACCAAAAACCCATGAAGGTATATTCATGGATACCTTGGAAGATGCCGGTTTGAATAAATATTTGTTTGAAATGGCCAATATCCGAAATCAGGATTCCTGGATGCATTTTCATGAACCTGAAAAAGCCACCACAAAAGCCAAGGATCTGATTCGAATGGCTGTGGCAAGGGTGGCAACTTTAGGACCGCTGCATGACAAACGGATCTCAGTGATTGATAAGGCATTGGTGATCGGTGGGGGAGTCGCGGGCATGACTGCTGCAAAAGGCCTGGCAGATCAAGGTTATCAGGTTACAATTGTTGAAAAAGAAAACCATCTTGGCGGTCTTGGAAACAGACTATACCATACAATTGAAGGCGATGATATCCAGGTTTATTTGAAAGATCTTATTGCTGCTGTTGAAAACCATGACAAAATAGATGTTCTTAAGCAGGCCTTGGTCGTTGAATTTGGAGGCTATAAAGGCAATTTTGAGACAATCGTCCTTGCTGGCGCATCAATGGAAGAAAGAAAAATTGATCATGGTGCCCTTATTGTGGCAACCGGTGCAACAGAATATCAGCCTACAGAATTTCTTTATAATGAAAGCAAATCAGTGGCTACGCAACTGGAACTTGCCGACATGATAGAGGAGAACAAGACCCAGGATTTGGATCGTGTCATAATGATTCAATGTGTGGGATCAAGAAACGAAGAGAACCCAAATTGTTCAAGAATCTGTTGTCAGAATGCGGTAAAAAATGCCATTGCCTTAAAAGAGAAGAATGCTGATACAGATGTGTTCATTCTTTACAGGGATATGAGAATGTACTCCATGCTTGAGGAGTTTTACACAAAAGCAAGGAATATGGGTGTGATTTTTTCACGCTTTGATCCAGAGAATAAGCCTGAAGTAGCCATTGGCGAAAAGGGTAAAATGTCTGTGACGTTTACTGATCATGTTCTGGGGCGCAAAGTCGAAGCAAGTGCTGATCTGGTAGTATTGAGCGCCGGGGTCAAGGCGGCAGATACTGAAGAATTGGCAACTATTATTAAAACCGGCAGAAATGCCGAAGGCTTTTTTATGGAAGCCCATGTGAAGCTGAGACCGGTTGAAGCGCCCACCGAAGGTATTTTTATCTGCGGTACGGCCCACGGACCAAAGTTGATCACCGAAACCATTACACAGGCCATGGCTGCGGCATCCAGGGCAACCACTTTCCTTTCACAGGAATCTTTGACCCTTTCATCCGTAACCGCCGAGGTAAACCAGGATCATTGTGCATCATGCCTTGTCTGTGTCAGATCCTGTCCATATCATGTGCCGGTTATTAATGACTTGGGTGTCAGTTATATAGATCCTGCACTTTGTCAGGGATGTGGCATCTGTGCATCTGAATGTCCTGCTAAAACAATAAAATTAAACTGGTATGAAGATAATCAGTTGCTCAGCAAGGTCGAAGCTTTGCTGGAGGGGGTAATATGACAAAAGAGTTTGAGCCGGTTATTCTGGCATTTTGCTGTAATTTCTGAGGGTACTCAGCTGCGGACCTGGCAGGTTCCATGCGATTGAAGATTCCGGCAAATTTTAGGATTGTTCGAGTCCCCTGTACCGGAAAGGTAGATATTATTCATGTCTTGAGGGCATTTGAGAAAGGAGCTGACGGTGTATATGTGGTCGGCTGTATGGAAGGGGATTGCCACTATAATGAGGGAAATTTTAGGGCCAGAAAAAGAATTGAGCAGGCGGCTAATATTCTTGACAAGGTCGGAGTGGGAGGAGAACGCGTAAAAATGTTCAATCTTTCATCAGGCGAGGGCCCTTTGTTTGCACAGTATTCCATTGAAATGAATAATAAAATCCTAGAATTGGGGCCCAGTCCCATAAGGGTGGCAAAACAGAACAAAAAAGATGCAGCTTAAAGCATTAACTATAAATAACAGCTTAATATGAGGTTGGTTTATGATAATAGCAGAAAAAAAACCCATTGAAGAGATCATAGATGAAGTAAAAGACTTTAATCGAATCCTGATACTCGGGTGTAATGAGTGTGTGACTGTTTGTGAAGCAGGCGGTAAAAAAGAAGTAGAAGTTCTGGCGTCTGCTTTAAGAATGTATTTTATCACTAAAGGTGATGAAAAAGTGATTTCTGAAAGAACACTGGAACGACAGTGTGACCATGAGTATCTGGAAGAAATTCGAAGTAATATTGATGATTATGATGCCATTGTTTCTCTAGCCTGTGGTGTGGGTGTTCAGTTCACGGCGGAAAAGTATCTGACCACACCCTTATTCCCAGGGGTGAATACCGTATGCCTGGGTGCAAATGAAGATCGTGGAATTTGGACGGAAAGATGCCAGGCCTGCGGCTCCTGCATTCTTGCCCGAACCGGTGGTATCTGTCCGGTTTCTAGATGTGCCAAAAGAGTTATGAATGGCCCCTGTGGCGGTTCAACAAACGGTAAATGCGAGATCAGTAAAGATGTTGACTGTGCCTGGCAGCTTATTATTGATCGGCTGAGTGCATTGAATAAAATGGATGATTATGAGAAAGTGGCACCGATTAAGGATTGGTCCACAGACAGGGCAGGCGGTCCAAGGACGGTAACCAGGGAGGATGTGAAGATATGAGTACTTTATATACTGCAAGTAATCTGGAGAAAGTGCTAAAAGCTGGGCACATTGGTGTTACGTCTGAGTGTGGTCCACCAAGGGGAAGTGATTCTGAAGAAGTAAGAAAAAAAGGTCTTTTGATCAAAGACTATGTGGATGCCATAAACGTAACCGACAACCAGACTGCCATGACCAGAATGTCTTCTCTTGCAGCCTGCATACATCTCAAACTCATAGGGATTGAACCGGTTCTCCAGATGGTAACAAGGGATAGAAACAGGGTTGCCCTCCAAAGTGATATTTTAGGAGCAGCTTCATTTGATATCCCAAATATGCTATGTCTTTCAGGAGATCATCAGAGTTTTGGTGATTGTGCACAAGGCCAGAATGTTCATGATCTGGATTCCATGCAGCTGGTTCAGACAGTTAGATACATGAGGGATGAAGGAAAATTTTTGGGTGGAGATGACATTAAGCGTCCGCCAAAAATATTTGTGGGTGCTGCTGCCAACCCCTTTGCCGATCCCTTTGAAATAAGGGTGCCGCGTCTTGCAAAAAAGATTGCCTGTGGTGCTGAATTTATCCAGACCCAATGTATTTATAACCTGGATAAGTTTAAAGAATGGATTAAAAGGGCAAATGAAAGAGGATTGACAGAGAAAACGTTTATCATGGCCGGCATGACCCCCATGAAATCCGTGGGCATGGCCAAATACATGAAAAACAGGGTGCCGGGGATGGATGTGCCTGATGAGATTATCAATCGTCTGGCAAGCGTTCCAAAAGACAAACAGGCCCAGGAGGGCATTGATATCTGTGTTGAACATATCCAGGAACTCAAGGAAATAAAAGGGGTTTCAGGATTTCATATTATGGCCATTGAATGGGAAGAGAAAGTTCCTGAAATAGTAGAAAGATCAGGACTCTACCCAAGACCGAAAGTATAGTCAATCTAAACTAAAAATCTTCAAAGGATACAGGTTTAAAGGAAAACCCTTTACCTGTATCCTTTTTTGTATTAAGACTATAAAAAAAATAATACTCCAAGGAGAGAAAATGGCTGTAATCGTAAAATATATTGTTGTCAGGAATGGAGAGGAAAAGATGACATTTGCGACAAAAAAAGAAGCAGACGCCTATGATAAAATGCTCGATATTGCCGACAATTTGTTTGAATTCCTGGAAAGTTCAAAAATTAAACTCAGTGAAAATCAACTTGAAGACATCAGCTTATTACTGGCAGATAACAAGGATAAACTGATTCCCATATTAAGGGGAGTCAAGCCAAAGAAAAAAATCGTAAAAAAGCCTGAACAAAAAGAAAGTAAACCCAAAAAAGCCAAAGCACAAAAAAACAATTAGCCAGTCTTGCTTTTAGGTTCAAGAGTCCTTTTTAGGGTGTCCGGCATTTCAAGAGACTTATGAAGAAGCAATAATTTTCATACATTTACCGGAACAGTCTTATGCCCATCCTCGTCAAAAATAAATTCAACAATTCAAATAAATTCAACAATTCAGTAATACTATTTAAAGGAAACGGGTTCCAAGAGCGGTTCCGGGTAGATAAAAAGTGGATTTCTTAAAGAAAAAATTGAATCCAGTGAAATACATTTCCCAGGCTTTACATAGGAAAATAATTACTTGTTGAAAAAGGTAAAAAAGATTGACTTTTACCAGGCACTGCTATCTTATGTGTAATAATTGTTTCTAATATTGTTTTGTTGAGGTATTTTGTGTTCCAGTTAAGCAGTAGTTCATTCTTATCTAAAGAAAAATCTCAATTTTACAATTCAATTGCCCGTACCCTTGACCATCAAATTGCCCATCTTAAGAAAATAAAAGAAAAATTAACAAGTTATTACATAAACCACTTGTCAATGAGCACTTTTGAAACATTGAACGGATCCACGTCGCAGAAGCTTGTTGGTGTCTATCAAACAATTGACGGCATAGGGTTCCCCTGCAATACCTATGAAGCGATAATCAATGAATGACAAACGAAAACATATCAGGGTGTCCCTTGAAAACAGTGTAAATTTTGAAATAGGGGAACACATGGTTGTAGGTAAATCCATTGATATCAGCAGAAACGGAATGCTGGTCATGGTAAATATTCCTGAATCACATCCTGCTGTAAAGAGTGTCTCCTTTAACCTGCCCAACCTGTCGGAACAACTTCATATACAATGCAAAACAGCATGGATAAATAAAAAAAATAACGGCCATGATCATGAATATGTTTTAGGGATAGAGTTTTCCCATCAAACAGAAGCTCCGGTTATGTTTATTGATACCTTTATAAAAGATTTGGTCCAGACAAAACTGGTAGATGGTCGTGGTTCAGCTGAACAAAGAAAGATCCCGCGTACGATGTGCCTTCTTACAGAAATTTCCAGTGAGAAAAAAATATTTCTATTGTTTCAATAGAAAATATTTCTCCTGAAGGATGTCTTTTAAATTTTAAAGGGGAGCTTTGTTCAAGTGACAGAATGGATCTTGAATTTTACCTTCCCGATGACACAAGAAAAATCGAAGCCAGTGGTATTATAACCCATGTAATCAGAAATTGTTTTAAGGGTATAAACAGTGCAGGAGTTGTTTTTAACAATATTAATGAGATTGATCAGAAAAGAATATATAACTTTATTGTGAGTACTGCTTCAAATTCCGCATTAAAAGCCCTGCAGGAAACAATCTCAAAAAAAGAAATCAGAGAAAACTATCAAATTACCAACCTGAACAAAATAGATGCAATTTTAAACCATGTTATGAAAGAGAATGTGTTTCTGAATATTTTATTTGAAGATAGTCAGAAAATGTTTGAATTAAATATTGATAAAGTAATTATCAAAGATCGGGTGTTTATAACCTCGAACCAAAAGCAAGTATTAAATCCCGTGCCGATTGAAAACCATCCTTCTTATGTTTCCTTTTATTTCAAGGGTGGCAGTTATTATTTTAAGACAAAACTTGTCAAGTTTAATAATAGCAGTTTGATATTTTCATTTCCTTTTATTTTGTATCAGTCTGAAAAAAGAGCATATACAAGGGAATTATTTTGTGGTGATACAGATATTTCCATTAGCTTAGATGAAATATCAGGCAGGAAAGTTCAGGGTAGACTAATTGACATTAGCAGTCGTGGATTCTTGTGTGAATTTTCTTTTGATAAAGGTATTGAGAATTCGATCAAGTCAGGGCAGGCACTAAACTATATTTTAAATAACAATTATGGTCTGGACTCATACGGAGAGATACGTCATATAAAAAAAAGAAAAATACCGAACGGGGGCAGGGTCCTTCAAATTGGTGTTGAAGCAGGTATCAAACGATGTGATTTTATCTTTGAAAAATTTCAGTCTTCTATATGGAAGAAAAAAACGATATATCAAAAAAAACTTTCATCAATTGTAAAACAAATGATGACCTCCAAGTTTGTTACCTATGAAAACAGCGCCGGCAAAAAAATTGCTGCATTTGTTAATTATACCCGTAAAGATATCATGGCGCCGGTTGTTATTCTTCCTCCTGCCTTTGGTAAGAAAAAGGAAACATTATCACCTCTTGTATCAACATTGATTGCAAATTATCGCCATTTAAATAAGGATATAATAACCATACGGTATGACGGCATTAACAGGCCGGGTGAAAGTTATAATATGGAGATGTCCCCAAAACGTGGATATGAAATGCTTCATTATAAAATCACTCAAGGTCTTGATGATTTAAAATCAACATTGCATTATGTGTACAATAATTCGGTTTTTAAACCCAGCATGGTAATCCTGGTTGCATTCAGCATGTCGGCTATGGATGCGCGTAAAATTATTGTTGATCAGGGTAATGAGAAGGTTGATTATTTAATCAATGTTATGGGAGCCACATGCGGACAGAGTTCGTTTGGCAATGTAATGGGCGGTATGGATATCATTGGAAATTCAAGAATCGGTATTCGAAACGGATTGTCCGGGGTGTTGGGCCATCTTCTGGATGTGGATAATATTGCAAAGGATCTGATTGATAATAAATATGCATATATAACTGATGCCCGACTGGACATGTCAAAGGCTTCTATCCCTGTGACATGGATTTATGGAAAGTATGACAGATGGGTCCCTGAAAATGAGATCACCGATATTATGAGTGTTAAAGCAGATGGTATGCGGGAAGTGATTGAGATACCAACGGGCCATAATCTTCGTTCAAGTGACGATGCCATAAAGACATTCAAGCTGATAACAAAATTAATTTATCGTATGCAGTATAAAAAAGAGATCAAGCCTATTGCTCCGGACAGGAAAAATATGCTTAAGCTTATCACCTATGAACGGGAGAGACTATACAACCCTGAAGAATTTAATCCCGATGATTATTGGAAGAACTATCTGATTGGTAAGGGAAACAATATCGGGTATGATTTTTATAAGAACATTAAGGAGTTTAGAGAATTTCTTACGCTTGAAAGTCAGCTTATTGGGCTGGAAAACGGAGAGGTGTTTGCCGACATTGGATGCGGTACAGGTCTTTTTATTGAAAATATGCTCTTGACCCTCGCAGGTCAGGGAAAAAACATTAATGATTCTCAGCTCGTGTTGGTTGATCTTGTTCAAGAAGCGCTGGATAAATCAAAAGCCAAATGCGAAAAGTTTTTTCATTCAAATGCATCCCTTCTTCCTCAAACAACTAAATTTATCCAGATGGATCTTGACCCTAACCGGCTGATTCCGGTTAAAAGATTTATAAAAGATTCAACACTTGATTTCAATTTTTTGAGAAATCGAATTGATGGATTGATAAATCTAACAATTGACCAATTGTTACAAAAGGCTTCAGCAAGGCTCTATCAAATAATGAGGGGAGAAATCTTAACCAGTGATGATCACTCTTATTTAAAAAACAATTTTAGTAATGAAGATTATGAAACCCTTGTAGAGTTTAACCGGGCTGCAAGATTTATCAATAAAAATTTATCTGCCCAGGATATGGTGGATGGAAAATATGTCCATCAAGGATATATCAATAATGAAGACTACTTGAATATACAAACCCATGATATGGCTTTTAAGCGGCTGAATTTCAGCAATAATGGACTGGATTTACATTTACATTTCAATTCAAATTATTTTGATAAAATTATAGCCAGCCTTTTTATTTCATATCTTTATAATCCAGATGATATTATTTATGAATTTTATAGAATGCTAAAATCCGGCGGTCGATTGCTTGTCTCATCAATGAAACCCGATAGTGACATATCCTTGATTTTTACAGATTATATTTATAAGGTTAAAAAATTTGACATGGGGGATACAAACATTAAAGATCAAGAGATGAACTTGGTGGCTGCCAGAGCTATGTTAAATGAGGCTGCAGGCCTTTTTGAACTGGAAGAGGATGGATACTTTAAATTTTATTCAGATGATGAGCTTATTGCCATGCTTAAAAATGCCGGTTTTGAAAATATAAGGGTTACACCATCATTTGGTAAGCCGGAACAGGCTGTGATAATTACTGGGGAAAAACCTTAAACCATGAAGATTACGGACAAAGTATTTCAATCACTATATACATGGGGAGATCACCCAGCCTATATTGAACTATTGCCGGATAATTCTTGTGTTTATACATCAGCCGGACAATTAAAAGAAAGGATAAATGAAAGCAGAAATTTTTTAAAAAAATCAGGCATCGAAAAAAATTATATTGTCGCATTTTTTTTGGGAAATTCTGTTGATTTTGTTTCTATCTTTTTGGCATTAATGGATATCGGGGCAAAGCCGATTCCTATGAATCTGGCCTACAGGAAGATCGAGCTTGATGAGATATTTTCAAATTCAGGACCCCATGCAGTTATAACTGAGGAACCATTCCTACCACTTATAATGCCTTATATAGAACGAAAAATAGTTATCATTAGATCAAATGGTAAACTTACGCTGCACCAGTCAGTGAAAAACAAACAGGCGCCTGCTGAAATAGATGACAGTATAGCCTCTATAAATTATACATATCGAGGCTATGGATATCCCCTTGGCGCAATGGTACCCCATAGCCAATATCTTATGGGGGCTGAGGTTCTTGAAAAGGGGTTGAAACCAAAACCAGGAGAAAATATGCTGGCAGTTCTTCCGCTTTACTATATTTTCCCTATGATCGGTTGCCTTTTTGTTCCCTTATTGAATCAGATGACATCTATTCTTTCACAGACTGTTAATCCATTAAAATTATTTAAATATATCCCACAATACAAAATAAATATAATCACAGCTATTCCGGAAATATATGAACTGCTTTTTAATTGCAGAGACCAATCAACGGATTTATCTTCCTTAAAGTCCTTTGTTTCTGGGGGAAGTACACTTACAAAAGAGAATTATCACGCAATCAAAGAAGCTTTTAATGTTGAACTGCTTCACGGGTATGGACTTACTGAATTTGCACCGGTTAGTAGAAATATTAGAGGACAGGCAAAGGCGGGTACAATCGGTCCTTTTTGTGATGGAATAGAGTATAAAATATCTTCTGCAGATATTAAAGGCCATGGTGAGATCCTTATAAAAAATCCCAATATGGCCAAATCATATTACAGACGAAATAAGGAAACACAGGAAGCGTTTAAAGATGGCTGGTTTAAAACAGGGGATATCGGTAGAATGGAGGATGATCATCTGTTTTTCATAAAAGAGAAGAAAAATACCAGAAAATTGAAAGGAAATATGATTGATCTGGAAGAGGTGAAAAAAGCAATCCTTTTGTATCCAAATATAACGGATGCAATTATTGATTTTAAAGAGAATACGTTGTCTGCCGGAATTAAAATAGATACACATAAAGATATGAAAGATGAATATATAAAGATTAAAAAGTTTTTAAGTGAAATTATTGCAATATATAAGGTCCCAAAATTAACTATGAGCGCAAATGACAGTTGGCATTTATTTTGCTTTCTGAAAGGAACAGAGATGCAATTTTTTTAGTGAACTCAGAATCTCTTATTAATTTTTTGATCGCTGGTAAAATTTTTTCGCTGTTATTGTTTGCCTCAGCCAT
>JABIYQ010000629.1 GCA_018702715.1 Desulfobacula sp.
AAAATTCAACAAGAAAAAATAATACGGGATTAAAAACAAGGGTGTGGAATATGGATTACATTACTATCTCTTTTGACATTGAACAATTAAACTGTCTTCATAGGTTGACACTGTTACTGCAACCTGCAATTCATCTTTGTGACGGCCAATTAACATCACATCCCCTGACTGGAGGATTATAGCGCCATTGTAAGGTGGTATAAATAACGTATCTTTAAGCCTGAAAACGACTTCAGGTCTTGGATTGAATTTTAATTTTGTTCCATTGCCTGTCTGCCAGGCAGTTATACTGCCAAGCGCCTGTGGCAGGTTACCTTCCAAATCCCTGAGCCGGACGCAATCAGGAGAACTGTTTAATTCAGAACCATATACAGTTACGGTGCTTCCACTATCCACTGAGAATTCCCAGACAGAATCAAAGTTGTTATTTTTGCACCTTTCTTTGAGTGTTTTAAGCTCATTCAGGCTAAATGCTTTGCATAGCTTTGATAAAAACTTTTTATCATTATTGCGTATCGAACGACTCAATGCTTCTCCCGGCGTTCGACCTGTTTCGACAGAACGGTCTTCACAGATTTTATACGCCTTTTGAGTAAAATATCCAGGCTGACAAAAATCTTCAGGCATCATTTTACAGATAGCCTCCCACTGCTCCTGACGATGAAGTGAATGGGAGCGCAAAAAGATCAAAAAAGCAAGAATCATTAGAAAAAGAATCGCTGTGAGAATTAAAAATGTGATAAAAGCAGATGCTCTAAGGGCACTTATGATCTCTTTGTCCCAGGACTGTGTTGAAAACCTGAAATGGACTTTATTCCCGGTTAAAAAGATATCTTCGCCTGCGACAATAAGTTTTGGAGTGTAAGTTATCCCGGGGGTTATCGCAGCAGAATCGTTGATTTCCCAATCACATTCCTTTTTGATAAATTCAATGGACTGAATGCTATCAGGGCCGATCTGGACTTTATCGGGCACGATACGAACCAAAAGAGCGCCATCAATCTCCTGGGGATCACCTTTAAAAAGCCCGAAAAATTCAGGTATTCTCGCATTTTTTGCAGTATATGAATCCGGCCCGTTATAATTTGTTTCCACGACATACGTTTCATCTTTAAAGACTGGATTCAATACCCCCTGAACATTTATTAAATGAATATTTGCATCATAATAGGGAATTTGAATCTCCTTTGTATAGGGGAATTTTTTCACTTGATATTTTTCAACAATTCGCTGTTTTTCTTTATTCCCTGTAAGATACAAAAATCCATTCTTTAATTTGTTTAAAACCCCGTCTTTGGTTTTTCCTGACCTTTCGGTGATTTCCTCTATCTTCAATTCAAAAACTCTAGGCAGGACAATAAGCTCTTTTCCTTTTAACGAGACTCCTGAACCCACATCAGGATCAGAGGTAACCAGTTCAAACATATGCTTTCCAGGTGCAAGATGTTTTCCTATTTCTTTAACAAAAAACATTTTCTCATTGTCCAATTGTAACCAATAGTGTTCATTCGTTGTCGTGTCTCTGATTTGGATCTCAGAAATATCAGCATAATGTTTCGGCAGAGAACTATTATCCCACCTGGCTTTGACACTAATGGATCTTCCCTGCCAAAATTTCTGATCCGGTGTTTCCGTATAAAAGTCAAGTTTCATCACTTGTGCCGGCTCTTTGGTCATTACAAATGTACCGACTTCCACGTCTGGAAGCGGATCTGAGTTCAGATAGCTCCACCCTGTCTTGATTGTGTACTCTGAAGCTTCTGAATTTTTCGGGTTAAACACATGGGCCAAGGTAAAATGATTTAGGCCATCTTTGCTTTTGAAGCTATCTGCCCCCTTTTTTCCCTCAATCAAAAAATTAACATGAACAAAATTTTTAAACGCTTTATTCTGTTCGTCCGTTAAAAAAACAGCTTTATCTTTGTCCATCACTCCAAAACTGAAATTAAATACAACCTCTTCATTTTTTTTATAGTTCTTTCCAGGCTTGATATGTTCCCGTTCAAGCAATTGCAATGTTGCTGCTTCAATTCCAAACAGGGAAATTTGTTTTGTGCCGGGTGTTTTGCCAAGGTTGACACTGTATTTGCCTGCAGGACTCTCCTCATTAAGCTTAAGGGTTAAAATATTAGGCCCCTGATACATCGTATACAATACCGGGTCCAGGGCCTTACTATCAAAAACCAGACTCTTAAAAACAGGCGCAGATTTGCCATGAAAAATCTATGAGCGCAAATGACAGTTGGCATTTATTTTGCTTTCTGAAAGGAACAGAGATGCAATTTTTTTAGTGAACTCAGAATCTCTTATTAATTTTTTGATCGCTGGTAAAATTTTTTCGCTGTTATTGTTTGCCTCAGCCAT